>CAZZIL010000231.1:0-5947 GCA_964654265.1 uncultured Gammaproteobacteria bacterium
CTCAGTCACGGTCGGCCGCAAGGCTGCGCCGCCGCGCCAAGACGGACTGGTCGAGGTGCCGTAGCACCGCCTCGGTGGTCTCCCACCCGATGCAGCTGTCGGTGATGCTCTGCCCGAAGGTGAGCGACTCCCCGGTGACGAGCTCCTGCCGGCCCTCCACGAGGTTGCTCTCCAGCATCACCCCGATGATCCGGCTGTCGCCGCCGGCGACCTGCGCGGCGACCTCCTCGGCGACCCGGGGCTGCTGCCGGTAGTCCTTGCCGCTGTTGGCATGGCTGCAGTCGACCATCAGGCGCGTCGGAAGGCCGAGCTTCGACAGGAGCGTCGCGGCGTGCTCGATGTCGGCACGGCGGTAGTTCGGCCCGCCGTTCCCGCCGCGCAGGATGACGTGGCAGTCCTCATTGCCGGAGGTCGACGAGATCGCGGAGTGCCCCCGCTTCGTCACCGACAGGAAGTGGTGGGGCTGCGACGCCGCAAACACCGCGTCGGCGGCGACCTTGACGTTGCCGTCGGTCGCGTTCTTGAACCCGACCGGGCACGACAGCCCGGACGCGAGCTCCCGGTGCACCTGGCTCTCGGTGGTGCGGGCGCCGATCGCCCCCCAGGAGATCAGGTCGGCGTAGTACTGGGGGGAGATCACGTCGAGGTACTCCGTCCCGCAGGGGAGTCCGAGCCGGTTGATCTCCAGCAGGATGCGCCGGGCCTTGTGGAGCCCGACGTTGATGTTGAAGGACCCGTCGAGGTCGGGGTCGTTGATCAGCCCCTTCCAGCCGACCGTGGTGCGGGGCTTCTCGAAGTAGACCCGCATCACCGGCAGCAGGTTCGGCAGGCTCTCGCGCAACCCGCCCAGGCGCTGGGCGTACTCGACCGCGACCTTCTCATCGTGGATCGAGCAGGGGCCGACGATGATCAGCAGGCGGTCGTCGCCGCCCGTCAGGATGCGGTGGATCGCCGAGCGCGCCCCGTGCACGTGCCCCTCCACGCCCTCGTGGGGCAGCTCACCGATCAGGTCGCAGGGCTGTATCAGCTCCTTCGTCTCCCTGATCCGAACATCGTCGATGACCGGCGCGCTCATCCGTGACTCATCCTCGCCCGTGCAGTCCCCTCCCCCCGATTGTACTTTGCGGGCGGGGCCGCCCTCAGTGGGTGGTGCCGACACCGAGCGCGCGCATGCGATTCTTGTTGCGGGTCCAGCTGCGCGACACCGTGACCCTGAGCGCGAGGTGGACCTTGGTGCCGAGCAGCCGCTCCAGGTCGAGGCGCGCGGAGCGGCCGACACGCTTGAGCATCTCGCCGCCCTTCCCCACCAGGATCCGCTTGCGGTTCTCCTGGTCGGCGTGGATGGTCGCGTGGAGCACCAGCGCCCGCTTCTCCCGCCGCGCCTCCGTCATCTCCACCGCGACCGTGTAGGGGAGCTCCTCCCCCAGGTGCCGGAACAGCTTCTCGCGGACAAACTCCTCCACGATGAACTTCTCCCCGAGGTTGCCCTTGCTGTCCGTGTCGAACAGCGGGGGCGAGGCCGGCACGAGCCCGGCGAGCACGCCCGCGAGCACCGACGTCCCGTCGCGCTTGAGCGCGGAGACCGGGATGATCGCCTCGAAGTCCCGCCCCTGGGCGAGCCGCTCGATCCTCGGCAGCAGCCCGTTCTTGTTGCGCACCCGGTCGATCTTGTTGATCACGCAGACCACGGGGCGGCCCGGCGGGATCAGGCGCATCACCCTCTCGTCGTCCGGGTGCTCGGCGTGCGCCTCGACCATCGCCACCACGACGTCCGCGTCGGGGGCGGCCTGGTGCACCGAGGCCCGCAGCAGGCGGTTCATCTTCCCCCCGTGCGCCGTCTGCCAGCCGGGCGTGTCGACCAGCACCACCTGGCTCCCCTCGCCGTCCAGGATCCCCCGGATGCAGTTGCGCGTCGTCTGCTTCCTCGCGGAGACGATGCTGATGTGCTCCCCCAACAGGGCGTTGAACAGCGTCGACTTGCCGACGTTCGGGCGCCCGATGATCGCGGCGAACCCGCAGCGGAAGTCACTCCCCGGCATCCTTCTCCAGCGCCGCCAAGGCGGCAAGGGCGACATCGATCTCCGCGGCCGCCCGGTTGGGACCCCTCCCGATCGCGACCGTCCTCCCGTCGACCACGCACGACACGTGCTTGGTGTCCTCGGTGTCGAGGTCCTCCTCCAGGCGGTACACCGCCGGGGCCAGCGACAGCGCCTGGAGCCTCTCGTTGAGGAGGGATTTCGGGTTCTTCGCGGGGACCTCGCGGCTGATCGACTCCAGCCGTCCGCCGTAGATCGCGAACACCGTGGACTCGGCGCAATGGTATCCGCCGTCAAGGTAGGTGGCGCCGATGAGCGCCTCCAGCGCGTCGGACAGGACGGTCGGGTTGGTCCTCAGCTCAGGCGACCTGGTGGCGATGCGGATCTCGGCGGGCAGGCCCAGCTCGATCGCGATCCCGTGCAGGGTCTGGTTGTCGACCAGCCGGCTTCGGTGCTGCGAGAGCTCCCCCGAGTCCATCCCCGGGAACCTGCGGTAGAGGTACAGCGACACCACCATGTTCAGGATGCTGTCGCCCAGCCACTCAAGCTGGGCGTTGGACTGCGCCGAGTGGCTCCGGTGGCTCAGCGCCATGCGCAACAGCCCCTGGTCCGCGAACACGTGCGGGAACCGGGGGAGGAGGCTCCCGCCCGGCGCGTCAGTCGGCCGCGCCATCGTCCGCAGGCCTCGCGCCGTCGGGCGGGGCCTCCCTGAGTGCCAGGCCCTTGCCGATGCGCGAGATCTCGGGCAGGCTGAATATCACGCCGAACGCCGGGCCGACCAGGTTCTCCACCGGGACGAACCCCCAGTCGCGGCTGTCGCTGCTGTGGTGGCGGTTGTCCCCGAGGACCAGCACCCTGCCCTCCGGGATGTCGCACACCAGCTCGGGGCCGTGCACCTCGCTGTCGACCATCTCGCACCCTTCCTCCCGGTCCGCGATCCGGTAGTGCCCCCTGGGCCAGCTGCCCGGGTTCAGGAGAATCCGGTGCCACCCCGCCCCGGCGATCTCCTCCCACAGCACCTGCAGGGTCCGGGAAGACCCGTTCTGTTCGTAGGTGTGGGTCTCCTCCCCGACCAGCGCGTGGCGGAACGTCCCCCCGTCGACCAGCACCTGGTCCTGCCGGTAGACCAGGCGGTCGCCCGGCAGGCCGACCACCCGCTTGATGTAGAACACGTCCGGGTCGGGAGGGTAACGGAACACGACAACCTCCCCGCGCTCCGGCAACCGCCCGCCGGTGACCTTCCCGCTCACGTACGGCAGCGTGATCCCGTAGTCGTTCTTGTCGACGACCACCACGTCGCCGGCGCGCAGCGTCGGCTCCATCGAGCTCGACGGGATGCGGAACCACTCGAAGAAGAAGCAGCGCAGCACGAACATCAGGGCGAACACGATGAACAGGTCGCGCACATAGACCACCCACGGCCACCGCAGCCGCCGCAGCGCCAGCCAGGCGGCGCCGGAGGCCAGGGTGACCAACAGGAAGAAGGCGTCCACGCCAGGCGTCAGCCCTTGCGGTCCCCGCGCACGTCCCCGCGCATCGCCACCATGAACACCTCCTGCGGCAGCTCGACGTTCCCGAGCCGTCGCATGCGCCGCTTGCCCTTCTTCTGCTTCTCGATCAGCTTGCGCTTGCGGGTGACGTCGCCGCCGTAGCACTTCGCCACCACGTTCTTGCGCAAGGCCTTGACCGTCTCGCGCGCGATGATCTTCCCGCCGATCACCGCCTGCACAGCGACGTCGAACAGCTGCCGGGGGATCGCGGCGCGCACCCGCTCGGCGAGCGCGCGGCCGACCTCGGACGCCTTGTCGGCGTGCACCAGCACCGAGAGCGCGTCGGCGCGCTCCCCGTTGATCAGCATGTCGACCCGCACGATCTTGGCCGCCCGGTAGCCGACCAGCTCGTACTCCATCGAGGCGTACCCCCGCGTCGCCGACTTCAGGTCGTCGACGAACCCGCCGACGATCTCGCCCATCGGGATCTCCCAGGCCGACAGCGCGTGCCGGTCGCTGTAGTCGATCGAGAGCTGCCGCGCGTTGGCGCGCGTGCACAGCGTGATCACCTTCCCCAGGGAGTCGCGGGGGCCGAGCACGACCATGCGCGCGATCGGCTCGCGGATCTCCCTCAGCTCAGGCGGCGACGGCAGCTCGCCCGGGTTGGTGACAATCGACACCGACCCGTCGGTGCGCACCACCTCGTGCGCCACCGACGGGGCCGCGAGCACGGTGTCGACCCCGTGCTCGCGCACCAGCCGCTCCTGGACGATGTCCATGTGGAGCAGCCCCAAGAACCCGCAGCGGAAGCCTGAGCCGAACGCCGGCGACATCTCCGGCTCGAAGGAGAACGCCGCGTCGTTGAGGCGCAGCTTCTCGACGGCGTCGCGGAGGAACCCGAACTCGTTGGCCTCGACCGGGAACACGCTGGCGAACACCTGCGGCTTCGCCTCGGAGAACCCCGGCAACGGTGCGATCCCCGGCGTGGCCGCGAGCGTGACGGTGTCGCCGATCTTGGCGTGGCGGATGTCCTTGATGCCGGCGATGACGTAGCCGACCTCCCCGGCCGACAGGTGGTCGCGCGGGGTCGCCTTCGGGGTGAACACGCCGATCTCGGACACCTCGAACTCGGCGCGCGACGCCATCAGCCGGATGCGGTCGCGCTTGGCGAGGCGCCCGTTGAACACCCTGAGCAGGATGACGACGCCGGCGTAGCGGTCGAACCAGGAGTCGGACACCAGCGCCTGCAGGGGGGCGTCCACCTCCCCGGTGGGCGGCGGGATCCCGGCGACCACCTGCTCCAGCAGCTCCCCGATCCCGGTGCGCTCCTTGGCGCTGACGCGCAGGGCCGCGCCCGCGTCGATGCCGACAATGTCGGTGATCTCGTGCGCGACTCGCGCCGGGTCCGCCGCGTCGAGGTCCACCTTGTTGAGCACCGGGATCACCTCGAGTCCGAGCCCGACCGCGGTCGCGCAGTTGGCGACGGTCTGCGCCTCCACCCCCTGGGCCGCGTCGACCACGAGCAACGCGCCCTCGCACGCGGCAAGCGACCGCGACACCTCGTAGGCGAAGTCGACGTGCCCCGGGGTGTCGATCAGGTTGAGCATGTAGTCGCGCCCGTCGCCCGCCCGGTACGACAGCGTCGCGGTCTGCGCCTTGATGGTGATCCCCCGCTCGCGCTCCAGGTCCATGCTGTCGAGCACCTGCTCGGACATCTCCCGGTCGGACAGCCCGCCGCACCGGCGAATCAGGCAGTCGGCCAATGTCGACTTCCCGTGGTCTATGTGCGCAATGATGGAGAAGTTCCTGATGAGTTCCACAAACCGCCTTCCTGCGCGGATTCTAGCAAGCGGCGGGCGCCGCGCCCGCGGGCACCGCGCCGCCGCGCGCGCGGGGGACCCGGAATCCGCCGGGCGGGTGTACAATCCCCCCAACGACACACACCCACGGCACAACGCACATGAACGGCTCCCCCCTCCGGGCCGCGGCCCTCGCGGCCGCCGCGACCGCCCTCCTCCTGTCGCCCACGCCGGCCGCCGACGCGGCCGAGTACGACATCGACCACGCGCACTCGTTCATCCAGTTCCGCGCCTCGCACCTCGGGTTCAGCTGGCTGCTCGGCCGCTTCGACCAGTTCTCCGGGTCGTTCACCTACGACCCGGCCGGCGGCGAGCAGGCCCAGTCGGCCAACGTGCTGATCGACGTCGGCAGCCTCAACTCGAACCACGCCGAGCGCGACCGCCACCTGCTGAGCGACGACTTCCTCGACGCGGCGAACCACCCCGAGGCGTCGTTCACCAGCACGTCGTTCAGCGGCGACGCCAGCGGCGGCACGCTCAGCGGCGACCTCACCCTGCACGGGGTGACGCGCCCGACGCAACTCACCGTCCGGCTCATCGGCGAGGGCGACGACCCCTGGGG
>CAZZIL010000232.1:0-1916 GCA_964654265.1 uncultured Gammaproteobacteria bacterium
CGAAATCGCCCTGCGGACGGAGAAGTTCCGGTACCTGCTCGCGATGGCGCGGCTTCACGCGCTGGCCGGGCAGCTTGACGAGGCCCACATCAGAGCCGTCAGCGACCTGTTCGTCCTTGGGGTGAATGGTGTACACTCCCCCCAAGACGAACCCGAGGGAGACCCAGATGGTTGACGAACACGACCCGATGAAACGCGTGCACGAACAGGTGGGGGTGGTCATCCAGCTAATGGCCAACACGCATTCGCACGCCGCCAAGCCCGTGAGGGACTGCTACGACCTCGTGCTGGTGCCGGTGGCTACGAGGCAGTTCAGGCTCCTCCACGACGAGCAGCAGGAGGTGGTCGCCTACGCCGCCTGGGCAAAGGTGTCCCCGCAAGTCGAGACGAAGATCACCACGGGAACAGGAAGGATCATGCCATCAGACTGGCAATCCGGGGACATCGTCTTGCTCATGGAGCTGGTGGCCCGTGACCCGAAGCTTCGCCATCCCTTTGTCCTTCAGCTGAAAAGGGAACTGTTCCCCGACTCGACATTCAAGGCAAGGCGGCGGAACGCCGACACCCAGAAGGTTGAATGGGAGGAGATCAAGCACCCGGACGGGCCGAAGCGCCAGTAAAACCAAACAAGGCGGTGAAGTCCGCATGGTCACCCACTCGCGCAACAGACGGTCCAGTGCCATCGTGGGCGCACGTTCCGTCCGCCCGCGTGGGGACCAGCGGATGCGGTGAGATCAGCGGGAGAACGCGCCGGGTGAGGTGCGCGCCTCGGTATCCCGGGAGCGACATCGCCTGCGCGCAGTCGAGGGCGAGGCTGGTGCCCAGAGTCGCCGATGGTGATCATCCCATCAATGCGCCCTCGCGGTGTAGGTCGGCGATGATGCGCGCACCGCACCGCCCATCGCCTTGGACGCGTGGTTCTCGTCCCCCAAGGTGGCGACCTCCTTGGTCGTTGCACCGACCCCCCGGCGGCCCCGCCCCTGGGGATGTCGACCCAATGCTGTTCATTTAATTTTTTGTGTGGTATACTACTGGGCGTTCAGAACATCGAGGTCAACCATGTCCCGTCCCCTTGCGACGTTCCTGCCCGGCCCCCACTTCATGGATCACATGGGGGCAAGCGTCTTAGCGAGCATCTATCCATTGTCGGCGGTTCAGAAGGCGCTGGCGACCGCCAAGCGCGGCACCCGGCGCCAACGCAGCCTGCCTGCCGAGGTGGTGGTCTACCACGTGATGTGTCTCGGCCTGTTCGCCGAGGTGTCGATGCGGGAGGCGTTGCGGTGCGTGCTTGAGGGGTTGCGCCTGGCGGGTCGGCCGGGGCCGAGGGACGTGCCGGTCAAGTCGGCGATCACGCAGGCACGCGCGCGCGTTGGGGTGAAGCCTCTCGAGGTGTTGCGCGACCGTCACGTGCGCCCGTTGGCCAAGCGCGACACCCGGGGGGCTTGGTACAACGGCTTGCGCCTGGTCGGGGTGGACGGCACCACGCTTGATGTCTTGGACGAGGAGGGGAACCGGGAGACATTCGGCTTGCCCGGGGCGGCGCGGGGCGAGGCGGCGTTCCCGCAGGTGCGGCTGACGATGTTGACCGAGCTGGGCACGCACGCGTCCTTTGCCTGGCACCATGGCCCGGTGTCGGAGAGCGAGGTTGTCCAGGCGGAGGCGCTGTTGCCTCGCCTGTCGCCGGGGATGCTGTTGCTCGCCGACCGCGGCTACTGCGGCTTCCCCTTGTGGATGCGCGCCCGCGAGAAGGGTGTCGAGTTGCTGTGGCGGGCGAGGCGCAACCTGCGGCTTCCCGTGGAGGAGGTCTACGCGGACGGCTCATACCGCAGCACCCTTCGGGGCAGCGGGCGCGACCGCAACAAGAGCCACGGCTCCTGCCCGGTTCGGGTGGTCGAGTACACGCTCCCCAACCAGCC
>CAZZIL010000233.1:0-1597 GCA_964654265.1 uncultured Gammaproteobacteria bacterium
GCGCCTGTCACGGCGGCCATCAGCTCCTCCCCGGTAAGCAGGGCGTCCCGTCCCCGCTCGAAGACCACCTTCGACACGGCCTCCGCCGCGGCCAAGACACCGTGCTCGTATATCTCGTTCCGGCGCTCGTTGTAGAAGCTCACCAACTGTTCCCTCGTGGCAGCGATCCCCCTGCGCGCGTCCTCCGCGGTGATCCGCCGGGTCCCGCCCCGGGCATGGGCCGCGTTCCAGGACTCGTACCCGAGCTTCTGCACGAAGAAGGGATAACGAAGGCTCTCCTCCACCAGCTTCTCCAGCGCGTCCGCGTCAATGGGCATCCCGGAGTCTTTCGCCGGCTTCGCCAAGGCTTCCCGGACCGCCTCGTCGGTCTCCAGGCGGCCGATCCGCAACCTTGTGCAACGTTCCTGGAAGCTGGCGTGCATCTTCTTGAGGTGGGCGGGGAGACCCGGCGTGCCGGCGAGGACCACAAGCAGGGGAAGCCCCTGCCTTATGCACCGCTGGGCGGGGAGCAACAAGGACCGCCCAAAGTCGAGCGGCATCTCGTGCGCCTCGTCGATTACCAACAACAGCGGCTTGTCCAGGCGCCTGCGCAACGCGTTCCCGCCGGTGGGCGCCGGCGCCTGTTTGAGCGCCACCCTCCCCCGGAGCTGCAGGATGCCAACCTCCGCCTCCTCGATCTCCCGTTCGGTGTCGACCGTCTCGGCCTCCAGCAGGTCCGCCAGGGAATCGCCGGCCATGTCGGAGGTGTCGATCTCGATGATGTCCGTGCCTCCGTCTTTCGCCTTCTTGCAGAGCTCGCCGAGCAGGACCGTCTTCCCGTTGCCGCGCGGGCCGTAGAGGACGACCATGCCGCCGGGTCTCCTGCCGACAATGCGCCTCACCCGTCGGTTCAGATCGCGCACCGCGTCTTCGTGCCCGGCCCGGTGCGGGGGAATTTCTCCCGCGCCAGGCACGAACGGGTTTTCGCGATCCTCGTCCATGCCCGAATGATACACCAGCCAGCCGGTCCGTCGGCACAACCCGGCGCGCTTGGCGGGAAGCTCGCCGATCGGGAGGCGCCCGCGCATGGGCGGAGCCTGGCAGACCGGGTGTGGCGCAACGGATGCCGCGTGCCGGCGGGGCGCCACGCCGGTCCGCCGTCAAGGCTTTCTGCCCGCCCACCTTGCGGCGCCGGTCGGCGCAGGAGTCTCACAGCCGCCTCCTCACGGCGGCGGTCCCCTTGCGCGCATCCTTCCAGGAGGATCCGTCGGGGTCCGCCCCGGGCGTGGGCCGCGCCACGGCCCGAGGCCAGACCTCTGCACAACAGCAGGGGCGCCGTCGACTCTCTTCTGTCAGGGGCGCCAGCGCGTCCCCGTTGAACGGCGTCCCGGGCAAGACGCGGGAGACCGTCACCCGGCCGGGGACCAACATCGGCGAGACTGGCGAGGGCGCGGTCTCGGCCGGGCTTGCGTCCCTCGACCACACGGTCGGCCAGATCGCCCGGCACGGCCGGGTCGACATCGCCCCCGGAGTGTCGGGCGGCAACGGTCCCGGCGAGAACGGCACGTGGCAGTCTCGATCGGGCCCGGTCTCCATCTCGCACACAAGGCAGCCGCCG
>CAZZIL010000234.1:0-2463 GCA_964654265.1 uncultured Gammaproteobacteria bacterium
GACAGTGCCCGTCCGGGCGAAGTCACCCGCAGAGGCGAAAACCCGTCGCTCCGGTCAATCGCCGATTTAGGGTGATGGTCCTGAGTGCGTGGTCGATCGTGTGCCCTTTCTCGCCGTGCTCCATGCTGGTCAACAGACCCAGCACGTCGCCCTGCTGGGCGGGTGACATCTCCCGGAACCATTCGGTGTCGATCTTCTCCCTGATCAGGGGGCTTGTGACGCCCACGCGACCCTCGGCCCACAGAAGGTGGATGTTCAGGACGGCGGTCTTCAGGCCGTCCCGCAATTTCTTCATCTCCGGGTGCGCCCAGTTTATCGTGGGGTGCCTGCCGGGCTTGAGCGCGCCCCGGTGGGCGGCGACAAAATCCACGCGGAGGGCCCCTGACGTGCGCGACGTGAAGGTCACGGGCACGCTTGCGCCGAAAAACTCGGGGGCGTTCACCTCACGGTTGCCCACAAGCAGGCGGATTCCCTTGGGCGAACGGGGCATGACAACGCCGGACACGTCCACCCTTCCCCTGACCTTCTTCCAATGGGAACCCCGCAACAGATCCTGGTCGGGAAGTTCCCAGTGCGAGGACTCTGTGACCACATCGCGCCAGGAGCCGTTGCTGACAGTCGCCCGGGGAACGTTGTTGAACGACATCTTGACGGTGAATTTCGGGTCGGCGAACACCAGTTTTTGCACCAGGCTAGTGGCAAGCCTGTCAAGTGTGGCCGGGCCAAGGTCCGCCTCCTGCAAAATTCCCGTTATTGCGATTCTCGTCCGGCACTCCCTCTTCCCGCACCCGGACCTTGATATGTCGGACGTGCACACCGCGCGGCGGTGCGGCTCCGTGCTTTCAAGTTTCCTGAGATCGATCGTGACACATGACGCCGTGCCGCTCCCTTTTTGGCAGGTCGTGATCTCGATTGCTTTCCCGATGACAAAACAGGCAAGGCTCCCGTACTGTCTGGTGTTGGATGTGTCCCATATCCGCCCCGGACTCGGCTCGCCCACCAGGGGGTAGCCGATATTTCCAAGGCTTTCCAGTTGGTCGTCCGACATTCCGGCATCGTCCTCCAGTGTGACCGCGCGGTTGTCTGGCCCGCGCTGGGTCACCCGAATATCGACGGCGGTCGCCCCCGCCTCGTACGAACGCGCGACCAGCCCCAAGAGCGCCGTTTCCTCCTTGGGATAGATCAGAGCGCCAAGCCCCTGAAGCCGGGTAAGGTCGAAGGCCACATGGAATGGCCGCCTCTTTGCCTTGTCGTGATCCATTGTGTTGCGCTCCTCACCAACGGTCCCCCCTATTGTTTCATCTGGCGGCGGGAATGTCAAGATGGCCGGCCCCAACCCGGGAAATCAAGGGCGCGGTGTTGTGTGGAAGTGACATCGGTTCCCCCAGAGCCCTTGATGATGTCAGGGACGGATTCCGGGCCTGTGATGGCTGGCATCAAGGTGTCAGGGGAAGTCAATGTTGCCATACGATGTGGGATTCCGGAAGGGAGCGCTGCCGAAGCTGGCGGGACCGAACCGCCTGACGATCGCGGGGGTGCACTGCCAGACCGGGGTGTCGAAGACGACCTTGCGGTTGTGTCGAGTCTTGGCGCGTGGCGGTGGCGGACGCGGCGCGGTCGATGCCCTCGCCGTCCTCCCCTGGCGCACCGACGGGACCCCGCAGAGAGAGCCACGCTCCTCCAGTGCCTGACGTGCCGTGGACGTAAGCGGCACCGGCCAGCGATGCGCGCGGACATCCCCGGCGACCGAAGACAGCCGGGGGGAAGAGCGACTCCGCGATCGGAAAACGCCGCCGCCGCAGTGTGGGGCAAGTTGCCCTGCCATCGCAGTGCAGGGCGAGCAACCAACGGGTGGTTGCCGCAGGGTGTCGTTCTGTCTGCGTTGGGCTCACCGCCCCCTCCGCCGGCGACAGGTGCGGTGGATCAGCGACACCACTTCCGCATCGGGCGCGGCCGCGCCAACACCACGGTCGTGGCATTCCGGCGCACTTGGCCCCACTCTGCCGGGACGGGGTTTGCCGATGCGACGCTGGGGGCCCAACAAGACACCTGGTTTTCTTACCCTGTGCGAGGTCCCCGGGACCGGGTCCCGGGGGCCCGCGGACGGCGACTTGAGGTCGCCCCTGGAACGGGTCGTGCGACTCATCTCGGTGCTCCTTCGCAAGTGGCCCTAACCGGTCTGCCGCACCTGCTCGTACAGCGTGCCGACCAGCTCCTCGTGCTGCGCGTACAGCTCGAAGGGGTCGAGGTGCTCGCGCAGCGACAGCAGCTCGCGCACCCGCGCCGGCAGCCGCTCGCGCTTGCGCCGGTGGTGCGCCACCAGCGGTCCAACGGCGTCATCGGCGTGTCCATCCGGCGCCGAACCGTCGCGCCGTCGCGCGACTTCTCCTCCAGCTTCGCGTTCGCCTCGAAAAGCCCCGACAGCGTGCCCAGCGAGCGGTACAGCGTCTCCAGCGCGGCGAA
>CAZZIL010000235.1:0-3375 GCA_964654265.1 uncultured Gammaproteobacteria bacterium
GCTGCGATGCGAGTACGATGTGGACAGGGCGCAGGTCGGCATCGTCTACATCGACGAGATCGACAAGATAGCGCGCAAGTCCGACAACCCCTCGATCACCCGCGACGTGTCGGGGGAGGGGGTGCAGCAGGCCCTGCTCAAGCTCATCGAGGGCACGGTGGCGTCGGTGCCGCCCCAGGGGGGGCGCAAGCACCCGCAGCAGGAGTTTCTCCAGGTCGACACCTCCAACATCCTCTTCATCTGCGGCGGCGCCTTCGACGGACTGGGCAAGGTCGTTCGGGCGCGTTCCGAGCAAGGCGGCATCGGCTTCGCCGCGGAGGTGAGCAGCCGGGAAGCCAAGGAGCGGACGGGCGAGGTTCTGCGCAAGGTGCAGCCGGAGGATCTGGTGAGGTTCGGGTTGATCCCGGAACTCGTCGGCCGGTTGCCGATGATCGCGACGCTCGACGAGCTGGACCTGGACGCGCTGGTGCGGATCATCAGCGAACCCAAGAACTCGCTCACCAAGCAGTACGGCAAACTGTTCGAGATGGAGGGGGTGGACATCCAGTTCCGCAAGGACGCGCTGGTGGCGGCGGCGAGGAAGGCGCAGGAGCGCAAGACCGGCGCCCGCGGCCTGCGCTCCATCATGGAGTCGGTGCTGCTGGACGCCATGTACCAGATACCCTCGCTGAAGAATGTCAGCAAGGTGGTCATCGACGCGGCCGTGATCGAGGGCGAGTCGGAGCCCCTGCTGATGTACGAGAACCCCGACCCCGACCAGTCCGCCGCGGACGAGCAGGGGCAAGGGTCTTGACCTCCGCCGCCGCCGCGTTTCCGGCTCGGGCGGGCGATGCCGAGGACACGCCGTGAGCGAAAAAGATTCCGCCGCCCAGGACGCCTTCCCCGTCCTTCCCCTGCGCGATGTGGTGGTGTACCCCCAGATCGTCCAGGCGCTGTTCGTGGGCCGCCCGAAGTCCATCAAGGCGCTGGAGGCCGCCATGGCCAACGACAAGCAGGTGCTGCTGGTCGCCCAGAGGAAGCCGCAGGAAAAGGATCCCGGGGCCGAAGGCCTGTTCGATTGCGGCACCATCTCCGTCATTCTGCAGCTGGTCCGGCTGCCCGACGAAACGATCAAGGTGCTGGTAGAGGGCCAGGAGCGCGTCAAGCTGACCCGGCTGATCGAGGAGCCGGAGCTGTTCCGCGCCGAGATGTCCATGCTGTTTCCCGACGAGGCGCCCCGGAAAAAGGCCGTGCTGATGGTCCGCTCCCTGCTGACCCAGTTCGAGCAGTACGTGAAGATGAGCAAGAAGATCTCGCCCGACGTGATGACCTCGATTTCCAGCATCGAGGATCTCGGGCGCCTGGCCGACACCATCGCCTCCCACCTGCCGCTGAAGCTGGAGGAAAGGCAGAAACTGCTGGAGACGGTGGAGCTGAAGCCCCGGGTGGACCATCTGCTGGGGCTGATCGAGACGCAGGTCCAGTTGCTGCAGGTCGACAAGAAGATCCGGGGCCGCGTCAAGAAGCAAATGGAGAAAAGCCAGCGCGAGTATTACCTGAACGAGCAGATGAAGGCCATCCAGAAGGAGATCGGCGAGCTGGACGAGGAGGCGCCGAGCGAGACGGACCGGCTCCAGAAGCGGATCGAAGACGCCGGCATGCCGAAGGAGGCGAAGGCCAAGGCGCAGTCGGAACTGAACAAGCTGCGGATGATGTCGCCCATGTCGTCGGAAGCCTCCGTCGTGCGCACCTATCTCGACTGGCTGGTCAACGTGCCTTGGAAAAAACGCAGCAGGGTGCGCCTGGACTTGGGCGAGGCCGAGAAGATCCTCGACGACGACCATTACGGGCTGAAGGAGGTCAAGGAGCGGATACTGGAGTATCTGGCCGTGCAGAAGCGGGTCAGAAAGCTCAAGGGGCCGATCCTTTGCCTGGTGGGCCCGCCCGGGGTCGGCAAGACTTCGCTGGGGGAGTCCATCGCCCGGGCGACCAACCGGAAGTTCGTCAGAATGGCCCTCGGCGGCGTGCGCGACGAGGCGGAGATCCGCGGCCACCGCCGCACCTACATCGGCTCGTTGCCCGGCCGGGTGATGCAGAAGATGTCGAAGATCGGGGTGAAGAACCCGCTGTTCCTGCTCGACGAGATCGACAAGATGGGCATGGATCACCGCGGCGATCCCGCATCGGCCCTGCTCGAAGTGCTGGACCCCGAGCAGAATCACAGCTTCAACGACCATTACATCGAGCTCGACTACGACCTGTCCGAGGTCATGTTCGTGTGCACCTCCAACAGCATGCACATCCCCGAGCCCCTGTTGGACCGCATGGAGATCATCCGGATCCCGGGCTACACCGAGGACGAGAAGATCCGCATCGCCCAGCGCTACCTGTTGCCCAAGCAGAAGAAGAACAACGGGATCGCCGAGAAAGAGCTGCGCGTCGGGAAGGGGCCGATCCTCGACCTCATCCGCCACTACACGCGCGAGGCGGGGGTCCGGGGGCTGGAGCGGGAGATCGCCAAGATCTGCCGCAAGGTGGTCCGGGAGAACGCCGATCCCGGCGAGCGGCGGTCCGTCGCGCTGACCGGCAAGACGCTGGAGAAGTACTGCGGGGTGCGCAAGCACGACTTCGGCAAGGCGGACAAGGAGAGCGAGGTCGGCAAGGTCAACGGCCTGGCCTGGACCCAGGTGGGCGGCGAACTGCTGACCATCGAGACGATCGCCGTGGAGGGCAAGGGCGAGACGATCAAGACCGGCTCCCTCGGCGACGTCATGCAGGAGTCGATCCAGGCCGCCTTCACGGTGGTGCGGAGTCGGGCCGAGACCCTGGGTCTTGCGGAGAATTTCCATGAAAAGTGCGACGTGCACATCCACGTCCCCGAAGGCGCCACCCCGAAGGACGGCCCGAGCGCCGGAGTGGGCATGTGCACCGCCCTGGTCTCGGTGCTGACCGGCGTTCCGGTGCGGGCCGACGTCGCCATGACCGGCGAAATCACCCTGCGGGGGCAGGTGCTGCGGGTCGGCGGCCTGAAGGAGAAGCTGCTGGCCGCGCACCGGGGCAAGATCGGAACCGTGCTGATCCCGGGCGAGAACGAGAGGGATCTCGCTGAAATCCCCGAGAATATCAAGGCGGACCTGGAGATCGTGTCCGTGCGCTGGGTCGACGAGGTGCTCGACCACGCCCTGCAGTACCCGCCGCCGCCGAGAGAGGCGGAGGGGAAGGAGGGCCCGAAGGGCGTGCCCAGGTGGCGCGCCGCCTCCCCCTACGAAGACAAGAAGGAGGCTCCGGACGAGAACCCGGAGCGCGGGGGCGGGGGCAAGGATCTGGGCATCGACCACGTAGGGATTCGCCTCGACGGACGGCTGGTGGCGATTCAGTGCAAAGCCCGCAAGACCG
>CAZZIL010000236.1:0-3473 GCA_964654265.1 uncultured Gammaproteobacteria bacterium
GGTCTGACGCCATCTCCTCCAGCCGGTCGTCGGACAGCTGGTTGAGCACCCCAAGCAGGATCATCTTGAACATCAGCACGCTGTCCCACGGCGGGCGACCCCGACCCGACCGGCGCGCCGGGTCCCGCCAAACCGCGTCCAGCACCGGGCGGAAACCCTCCCAAGCCACCGCCCGGTCTATCCGTTGCAGGGACAGGTTGTGGTTCGCGTGCAACGCGTCAATCGTCTCGCTGTTGTAGAGCAGGGGCTTGTCCATGGCGTCTCCCGGTGGATGCTTTGCGCCGCATTCTCTCAAGCTCTGCCCGCGAACTCCAGGTCTGACGCGCCAGACCCCCCTGATTGGGCCTCGACTGTGTCATAAATCATACACCCCGCGCCGCTTGACGCAGATCCCACCCCCGAAGGCGAATAAATAGAGGTGCCCATAACCGATTGAGTTCATAGGAGAAGTGGTGAAGCAAACCGATCACTTGCGGCGGGCGACCCAAGTGGGTGCATTGACGGGAGTGCAACGCCGCAGTGCTACCTCCCTTGTAGGGTTCGCCCACAGACTTGTAGTACAGAGCCTCCGGGGAGGGGTGCCGCGTCAGTGCCGGGTCGATGCCGTCGCCAGAAGCCGGTCAACGTCCAGCCGGTAGGTGTTCCCCTTGGCCTGGTAGAGGTCGCGCGGAGTGCGGCCATCCTCGTCGGTGACCGTTGTGTCCGCCCCTCCCTCAACGAGAAGCAGGATCGTCTCGGCGGAGCCGTACGTCACCGCGACATGGAGAGGCGTGTGGCCGTTTTCGCGGCGTGCATTGACTTCGGCCCCGTGCTTGAGCAGCACCTCGATCGCTTCGTGGTTGCGACCGTGCGCGGCGATGTGGAGCGGGGTGTTGCCCCTCGGGCCCCGGTGGTTGAGCAACGCATTGGACTGCCTTGACGAGGCCAAGGCGCGGATCGACTTGGTGGCGCCCACCTCGGCAGCGTGGAGGATCGCGATCCAGTCGTCGTTGTCCTTTGCCCAGGGGTCCGCTCCGGCTTCCAGCAGCGCGAGCACCATGCCCGGCTGGTCTTCCAGTGCCGCGTAGTGGAGCGCGGTGTGCCCCTCGGCGTCCCGGGCCTCAAGGTCGGGACCCGTGGCGAGGACTCGGCGGACATCGGCCTCCGACCCGCCTGTCACGGCACCGATCAGCTCCGGCACACCCATGGGGAAAATTGTACCCTCTCGGGCCAACCTGACGTGGATCAGGGTGTTTTGCAGGAATCTGCAGTTGGGAGGGGCAGGCGGATTGTAGCATCCCTGAGTTGCGGGGGCTTCCCGGATCACGTATTGCTCGGCCTTCGAGAGTTAGCGCCACGCGGGAGTAAGGGGGGGCATTCGCCCCCCTCCACTCATCCGACCGGACTGGGTCGCGCCGATCGCCCGCGAAGCGGGCGCGCACTCGGCGGCCCACCCCGGACCGCCGCGTTCCCGGCGCAACGGGTCGCGGGGGCCAGGCTGTGCACAGGCCGCGCGCCCGCCCACCCCAAAGTGAGGCCGGCGCGCGCGAAGCCTGTGCGCAGGCGACCGCTCACCTCCCCGGCGAGACACCGGGACGAAAGCCCGGACAGCCGGCCGACGTGCCGCCGGCCGGCCGCGAAGGGAACGCGGACCCCGGCCGGCCGGGGGCCGCCGCGGTCACGCCGGCAACCCCCGGCGGCAGGGTTGGTCCGGTCCCGGGACGCGATCCGGTTGCCGGCGCGACACCGCCGGGGCCGACAGTATTGGCCGGTGCCGTGGGCGTTCTGGTGGCCGCCACTGCGTGCCGCACGCGTCCGACCATGATGATTGCCAAGGTTCGCGGTCCGCATTGCCCGGAAACTCGGATGGGCGCATTGAGTCATCCTCCGGCATCGCCAGCCCTGCCGCGATGCGTTCTCCGGCCGTGCGCCACCGCCGCGGCCGCCAGTCTCAGCGTGACGGTGTTGGCAACCGCCTCGCGCCGCCGACGTCCTGTTGGTGCGCCGGAAACCCGGCGTCGCCATGTTCCTCTGCTTGGAGCGTAACCCGGCGATGTCGCCCTTCTACCGGGGACGGATCTCGCCTACCGCATCGGGCGTTGCTCGCCATCCCGGTGTCCGCCGTCCCGCGAGGGGTGACCGCCCCGGTGCACGCCGCCGTCCCTTCGGGCTCTCGCGCCACGCTTCGCTGGTGAGGCCACGAGATCGACATCAGCTCTGATCGTCAGAGGGACACGCCCCGGGACCATGTCCGCCGCGCCGCGACTGGGCGGACTTGGAGCGACGTCACTCGATCTTGTCGAGTTCCGCCGCCAGGGTCTCCGTGCTGACGTGCGTGTACCGCTTCAGCATCTGGAAGGACTTGTGGCCGGTCACGGCGGAGATCATCAGGATGCTCATCCCCTTCTCGGCCATGCGGCTGGCCGCCTCGTGGCGCAGGTCGTGGAAACGCAGCCCGGTGATGCCCGCCTGCCGGGTGAGCTTCTGCCACGGCCTGACGAAGCTGTGCGAGTTCTTCCACTTGGTGATGACCTTGCCGGTCTCCTTGGGGCCGAGGGACTGCAGGGCCGCCGTGGCCCGCTTCGAGAGGGGGACCCGGCGCTCCTCGCCGTTCTTGGTCTCCGGGAGGAAGGCTTGGCGCCGTTCCCAGCGGATGTTCTCCCAAGTGAGCGACAGCATCTCGCCGATCCGCATCGCGGTCGTGACGCCGAGGGTGACCAGCGCCTTGAGCTCGGGATCCCCCAGCTCGTCGGCCGCGGCCAGGAGCCGTTGCTCCTCGCCGGGCGCGAGGCGACGGTCGCGGGCGTTCCGGGCCTTGGGCTTCTTGACTCTCCTCGCGGGGTTGTAGGGGATCTCGAAGCCCCACTCGGTGGTCGCCATCTGGATCACGGCCGACAGCAGGTGCAGGTTGTTGGTGACGGTCGCCGGCTTCCGGGTCATCAGCCGCCGGTCGCGGAACTCCGCGATGTCCTGCGGGCGCAGCTCCGACAGCTTGAGATGCCCGAACTCCTTGTTGAGCAACTCGAGGGCGAAACGCTCGGTGGGGGCGTTGCGCTTGGTCTCGCGGGTGGCGTCCTCGTAGCGCGCGAACAGCGTCGCCATGGTGACTCGGCTGGCCCCCTGGACGTCGTAGACGACACCCCGGTCGAGCCGGCTCTCGACGGCGCGGGCCCAAGCCTCGGCCTTCGGTTTGCGCTCGAACGACTTGACCACCGTCGGGTGTCCCTTGCGGCGGATGATCGCTCTCCAGCGCTTGCATCTCTTTTGGTAGGTGGCCATCGGTGTGTCTCGTTCCCTTCGTCCTGCTTGTTGGTAGTGTACCCCAATTGTACCCATCACGGTGAATTTATTCAACGAACCGATATATGCCGAGAAGCGATGTTGTTTTTTTGACACAGCGAAACCCCCGTGGTTGCAGGGTTTCCGCGTGGTTTGGGGGGTCTCGGTGGAGGTGGCCAAGGAGGGAGTCGAACCCCCGACACAAGGATTTTCAG
>CAZZIL010000237.1:0-18912 GCA_964654265.1 uncultured Gammaproteobacteria bacterium
CAGAAGCCGACGTACGGCGTGGGGTTCTACGTCGGGCCGGAGGGGCTCGTCGAGGACACCGCCGACGCGTTCAACCTGCTGATCATCAACCGCGAGACCATCGAGACGTTCTTCCGCACGGCGAACATCGAGGTGGACTTCTCGTCGCTGGACGAGAAGATCAACCGGTCGTTCACGAGCTTCACGGTGGTTGGCGAGCGCGTCACGTTCACTCGCCACGACGGGAGCACGGCCTACTTCGACCTGCCGGGGCAGACGATTGAGGTGCCGGCGGAGCCGCAGGACGACCCGGGGACGACGGGCGGGAACCCGGTGGTGTCCGGCTCCTTCACCTGGTCGACGAAGACGCTGACGCTGACGCTGACGGACGACACGACGGTCGACATCGACATGTCGGGGATACCGGACCTGCCGACGGCGGTCTCGGAGATCGGCGGGATCGCCTGGAATTCGGGGACGACCTACACCGTCGGGGCGCTGGTGACGCACAGCAACAGGGTGTGGCGGGCGCTGACCGCCTCGGCGAACAACGAGCCGGCGAATAACAGCACGCATTGGCGGGAGGTAGATTTCACCAGTGGCGGGAGGCAGTGGAACAGCCAGGCCCAATACAGGATGGGTGACATCGTCTCGTATCCGTCAGGTAACGGTGATGTGTGGCGGGCCATCCGTGCGAACACGAACTCGCCGCCGGGTCCGTTAGGCCCCGATTGGTCTCGCCTAGACGAGGCTGGCCGGGCATATGCGGGTGGCCACACATATGAGCCCGGCGTCTTGGTGACGCACAACGACAAGGTGTGGCGTTGCTTGCAACAAACCGAGGCATTGCCGTCCGAGGGGACACAATGGACCGAGGTCGGGCAACAAGGCCCGGCGGGGCCAGCGGGGGCGCAAGGCGAGCGCGGCGAGCAGGGCGAGCGCGGCCTGACGGGCGCGACCGGTGCGACGGGCCCGGCGGGAACGCCAGGGACGCCCGGCCAACAGGGGCCGCAAGGCATTCAAGGGCCTATCGGCCCGGCGGGGGCGGCAGGCAGCGACGCCACCGACATCGGCGGGCGGGCGTGGAGCAGCGGCGCGTCCTACTTGGCGGGCGACGTCGTGACGCACAACAGCAAGGTGTGGCGCGCCCTCACCGGGTCGGCGAACAGCACGCCGACAGAGGGGAGCCACTGGACCGAGGTCGCGCAACAGGGGCCTGTCGGGCCCATAGGGCCGCAAGGCCCGATGGGGGCGCCGGGGCAAGTGGGCGGGACCGCCGCCGACCTCGGTGGCAGCGCGTGGGCCGCCGACCGCAACTACGACACGGGGCACATCGTCGGACACAGCCACAAGGCGTGGCTGGCATTGCGTCCGTCCACGGGGGTCACCCCCACCGAGGGGCTGGACTGGACCGAGCGGGGGGCGACAGGTCCGGCTGGCCCTGCGGGAGCGGCCGGACAACCAGGAGCGGCGGGCGCGCCAGGGCAGACCGGCCCGGCAGGCCCGGCCGGCAGCGACGCGGCGATACCGCAGGCGGCGACGGCGGGGGAAGCAGCCGCCGGGACCGAGGAAGACCTGCGGTCGTGGAGTCCGCGCCGCGTGCGCCAGGCGGTGGACGGCGGCACGCTGTTGCACGCGCGCGCCGGCAACACGCAACGCTGGCCCCTGTCGAAGATGGCAGAGGGGGCAGTGAACCCTGCGCGGGTTTCGTCCAATGAGCGCAACCTCGGGAGCGGCACCTCCGTAAGGGGGTTCGCCCCGGCCGACATCAACTACATGGTGGGCTACCACGAGAAGGGTGGGCGCGATTGGATCAGCGGCTACGCCTACTTGAGAGGCGACCTCGTGACCAATGGCAACAAGGTGTGGCGCGCGCTGTCAAGCACTTCAGGCACCACCGCCCCGTCGGAAGGCACCATCTGGACCGAGGTCGGCGCGCAGGGGCCGGCAGGCCCCGCCGGGGCGCAGGGCGAACAGGGAGAGCAGGGCGAGCGTGGCGAGACCGGCGCAACCGGCGCGACCGGGCAGACAGGCCCGGCCGGCACGCCGGGCACCCCAGGGGCGCAAGGCCCGCAGGGCGACAGGGGCCCGGCCGGCACGCCGGGCACCCCAGGGGCGCAAGGCCCGCAGGGCGACAGGGGTCCGGCCGGCCCCGCCGGCAGCGACGCGAACATCCCGGCGGCGGCCACGGCGGAGCAGATCGTCGCCGGGACGATCACGACGTTGCGGTCCTACGCGCCGGACGTGCTGAAGTCGGCCGTCGTGTCGCTGAACCTGTTCAAGGGGGTTCACGACACGAATGCCTCCTACACGGCAGGCGACGTGGTGGTGCCGACCGATGGGTCCACCGAGCTCTACATGGCGCGCCAGGACAACTCAAACACTGCCCCGACGGTCGCGACGGCGTGGGCGCACCTCACCCGGTCGACGCTGGCGGCCGAGCTGGGCGGGCGCGCCTGGCAGAGCGGGACCGTCTACGCGGTTGGCGACGTCGTGTCGCACTCAAACAAGACGTGGCGGGCGGCCCTGTCATCGAACTTGGAGCCGAGCCTGACGCAGAACAACGCGTGGATCTGCGTGGACGCCGCCGGGCGCGCGTGGGACAGCCAGGTCGCCTACGCCGTCGGCGACATCGTGACGCGGAGCAACCAAGTGTGGCGCGCGCTGGTGGCGTCGCAGAACTCGCCCCCGACGGAGGGAACCACTTGGACCGAGATCGGCGCGCGCGGCCCCGCAGGCCCGGCCGGCGCGCAGGGAGAACGGGGAGAGCAGGGAGAACGCGGCGAGCCAGGGGCGCCAGGGGCCGCCGGTGCGACAGGCGCCACGGGCGCGACCGGGCAGACGGGGCCGCAGGGCGAGCCAGGGACTCCCGGCACACCCGGCGCCACGGGCGCGACAGGAGCCACAGGCCCGGCGGGTCCGGCAGGCCCTGAGGGTCCGGCGGGACCTCCCGCCGCCGGGTCGCCGAACCCCGGGCACCTGCTCGGGACCGTGGAAGTGACGGACGGGTCGACAACGGCGGTCGTGCTGACGGCGACCGGGTGGGAGAACTACCACTTCCTGGACGTCGTGTTCCGCGAGAGGTCGGCGGCGAACAACATCCGCAACGTCACCGGGCACGGGCTGCGCACCGCGCGACTGGCCGAGACGGACCAGAGCGACACCTTGTCGCACAGCACGATATCCGGCGGCGACTGCATCACATGGCGCGGGGAGAACCTGGACAGGGCGAACCGGTCCTTCTTCGCGAGCCGGTCTCTCACGGAATCGGCGAACCGGTTCCGCATGTCGGCGACCGGGGGGATCGGAGCGTGCCACATCGATGTCTACGGCTGGAACGTGGGCGACAGCAACTACGAGGGCGAGTGGGACGGGACACGCACCTACTCGCGCGGCGACATCGTGTACCACAACCCTCCGGGCGCGGCGCCGGGCGCCTTCTACATCTCGAAGGCGGACAGCAACACGAACAACGCGGTGACGTCGAGCGTGTGGTGGCAGGTGTTCTCGGACCCGGCGACGTGGGCCCGGTCGGGCGACACGTCGATCATCCCGGCCTCCAAGTTGCCGACGGGGATCGCGGCCGCGTGGCACGGCGCCTGGGACACGAGCGAGTCGTACAGCGCGGGCGACATCGTGCAGCAGGACGGCGGACTCTGGATCGCCGTCGCCGCGACCGACGCGGACGACGACGCGCCTTCGGCCACGAACACCGACTGGGTGCGCTTCGACGGCGCCGGGTCGGGCAGCACCGAGGAGGTAGAGGACACCACGCTGTGGAAGGGCGCCTGGGACACCGACACCTCCTATGCCGAGGGCGATATCGTCAAGCACTCTGACCACCTGTGGATGGCGGCCGGGACCCTTGACGACTCGGTGGCCGAGCCGGCGGAGGGGAACACCAACTGGCGGCGCATCGACTGGGCCGGACTCGGCTACTCGCGCACGCTGATCGGGACCGTCGACGCGGGCGACTTCACGCAGGCGGAGAACAACGCCGCGTTGCCGGCGGCGAACTGGCAGAACTACGCGTTCATCCAGGTGCAGATGCTCGTCAACGAGAACTACTCGGCGACGCCCCTGCTGCCGAAGGAGCTGATCCAGTCGCTTGGGGCCGACGGGACGGACCCGGTCGACACCGACCGGGTGGACCTGATCGACAACACGCTGTCGTTCAACACGCCGTTGATCGACATCGGGCGGCGCAGCGTCGACGGGACGAACAACCTGGCGATCAGGCTGCGGTCGAGCACCTT
Organism: uncultured Gammaproteobacteria bacterium; assembly: GCA_964654265.1. Lineage (GTDB taxonomy): Bacteria > Pseudomonadota > Gammaproteobacteria > Tethybacterales > CBDBMS01 > CBDBMS01. The sequence continues at coordinate 4,236 of CAZZIL010000237.1, forward strand.
CGGCGCGGAGTTCAAGGTCTACGGCTACTCCTTCGGTGCGGCGGCGGCGTCAAGCGGCGGCGGCGGCGGCGGCGCGAGCAACTGGAAGGGCGCCTGGGACACGCTTGCGACCTACGCCCTGGGCGACATGGTGAGCCACGGCGGGAGCCTGTGGATGGCGCTGGCGCAGTCCGGCGTGGACGACGACGCGCCGAGCGGGACGAACACAGACTGGACCGAGATCGGGGGGGTCGAGCCCTACGCGCTGATCAGCACGCGCACGGCGTCGCCGAACATCGGGCTGTCTCGGCTGCCGAGCTCGGTGATGCTCTACAGCGCCACCTGGTCGAGCAGCGGGTCCTACGCGGCGGGGGCCGTCGTGCGCCACGGCGGCGAGTCTTGGCTGGCGTTGTCGAGCAACGCGAACAGCGAGCCGTCGGGGTCGAACAGCAACTGGGTGCAGATCAGCCCGCACGACACGGTGATCGACACGACGCTGTGGCGCGGCGTCTGGGCGGCGAGCACCTCCTACGGCGCGGGCGACATCGTGCTCTACTCCGGGGACGTCTGGGTGACCATCGCCGCGCACACGAGCGCGACGGCGACGGCGCCCGGGACGTCGGGCGGCTCTTCCATCTGGCGGAAGATCACGCCGGAGTGGTCGCAGGCCGAGATCGACGCGCGCGTGCGCGCCGGCGTGGCCGACTGGGCCGAGGACGGGAACACGAGCCAGGTGCCGGGTTCGAAGCTGCCGACGATACTGACGCAGACGCAGGTGGACGCGCGCGTGCGCGCCCTGGTCAAGGACGTCGCGGAGGCCGGGAACACGACCGACATCGTGAGCCGCTACAAGGGGCAGTGGGCGAGCGCCACGACCTACTCCCAGGGCGACATGGTGTACCGGGCGACGAACAGCATCCCGTACTTCTTCATCAGCAAGATCAACAGCAACACGGGGCGGGACCCCGACGGGACCAACATCTCGCACCGAGGCCAGTGGGAGCCGCTGAACTGGTCTTGGCGGGAGATCCCCTTTGCGAAGATCGACAACGTGTTCCGCGGGAAGCAGGCGACGACGGGACTGAACGTGAGGACGGCGACCGAGGGGTGGACGCCCGCGAGCAACTCGATGCAGAACAAGCCGGCGGCGGCCGGCACCATCGCGACCGGGCACGCGGCCGTGAAGGTCGAGCTGCCGGGCGCGAACTCGCCCACGGACACCGAGCGGTTCATCACCTTCGTGAACATGTCGGCGGCGAGCGGGATCCAGGGCTGCTGGGTGCAGTACCGCGACGGGAGCAACTACTCGTCCTGGAAGCGCATCGACAAGGGGATATTCGAGCCGTCGTTCTCCCTGACGGGCGACGACGGCAACGTGTTGCGGCTGACCTACCGCGACGAGACGAACACGCAGCGGTTCATCGAGCAGACGCTGCCGGCGACGGGGAGCGGCGGCGAGGGCGACGCCCTGACGATCATCACGTCGGCGCTGCTCACCGCGAGCGGAGCGGCGAGCGACAGCAACGCCGGGACGATCAGCCCGCAGGCCTATCTCGGCGGGCTGGACCACCACTCGCCGCAGCTGGTGTCGGCCGACGTCGACTCGTCCGCGACGACGCGCAAGGGGCGCGTGAGCGGCGCCCTTATCCACGAGGGGGCCAGGGCCGCGCTGCCGAAGCTGACGGCGGCCGAGTGGAACACAGGCACAAGCAGCGCCGCGCGGTCCGTCGACGTCGCGACGCTGAAGCCGCTGGTCGAGGCGGCCGTCGGGGAAGGGGAAGGCGAGGGCGGCGGGACGCTGCTCTCCACGCTTATCGGGACCACGACGTACGTTGGAAACACCCGCAGCACCATCCTGAACGCCGAGGAGTGGGAAGAATACGAGTTCGTCCAGATCTACTTCCAGGACAGCAATGCACGACGCTACTTCAGCCCGTTGGTCAAGACGACCGAGCTGGCGAAAGAGCCGGCGCAAGAGAATGACCATCAGGCTACCGCCGCCCTTCCCTTCGGCCTCAACTTCCACGATATTTGGGGCGGACGGAATGTTGACCTGCGGCCTCTGTCTGTCGATGGGACGACACGGAACAACCCCACGCCAGAGCAACGGGACGACGACAAGATCATCATCGGCTTCAGCACGTCCTTCGGGTTTTCAGGCGTCCTTGAGGTCTACGGCATCGGCCGGCAGGCGGTGTTTGTCGAGGGGGAGGAGATCGGGAGCGCGCGGTTCGGGTCGTCCAGCGGCGGGAGTTTCACGCCCCGTGTGGTGTCCGCGCCTGCCTGGGACACCTACGGGGCGATCCAGCTGGTGTTCGACAACTCGACCAGCGACACGGACACCGAATACCAAGTCTATCCGGGACCGAAGATCAGTGCCGCGACTCTTGCGGATTTGAGGGCATCAACGCTTACGGGCACCACAATCGCAGGGACCAACCCAATCGTTCTCTGGTTTCCGAACCCCATCTCGTCATTCACCGCAGTTCCTGGTAGACAGGTAAGTGTCACGCGGACAACGAACACGAACAGCGCGTCGGACCCTGTGAGCGGCGACCATCTGCGCGTGACTGTCAACCAGCCGCACCAAGCGGGCCGCGTGCGCGTGCTCGGCTTCCACGCGACGGCGGGCGAGGCGGTCGCGGCGGCGGCGCCGGTGGTCGCCTACCAACACGACAACTGCCCTGCGGTCGAGACCTACTACAAGATCGACGGGACGGTCTACACCGCGACGGGCGACGCGAGGCGGTCCGCCCTCTCGGTGCGCAGAAAGTTCGTCACCGGGAACATCCTCACGTCGAGCAACAAGGATGGCGACGGCAATCCGATAGCGTTGGCGAGCAACGCGGGCCTGACCTGGCATACCGGTGCCCGTGGCGGCGTCGACAACGGGGCAGGGGAGCTGGCGACAGGGAACCTCATCGACGGGAGCGTGTTCTCCCTCGACGGGACGTGGAAGATCCGCGTGGGGATGACCTTGGACAACATGCGAGACGCGGGCAGGCGACTGCGGTTGATACTGGTGAAGGTCAACACGGCGGGGACGAGCGACGACACGGTGTTCATCCTGGAGGCGGGGGACCCTGGTGCGAGTGGGTTCGTGGCCCAAACATCAGCCCCGACACAGACGTTGCACACCAACTCGATCACTGCGGTGCTGGAGATCCCCTGGCGGGAATACGACAGTGACGACAAGTACTACATCGACTGGTCGCTTAACCAAAACGACCAGGACAGCGACGGGCGCATGAAAGGCGCCTACCTGGAGTTCGAGAAGAGGGGAACCTAATGGCTATCACCAACGACACCGAGTTCAACCTGGTCCACGTGCTTGCGGCCAGTGGGGTAAACAACCGATACATCTCGGGGATTCTTTTGTACCTTGCGAGTGCACGCGTCGAGCAGTTGCGTCCGATCAACACCGACCCCATCGAGGGGTGGGACACGACGTCGGACGAGTTCGCCATCGTGAAGGACGCCATCGACGCGGGGACGGCGACGTATCGCTACCGTGGCCCGAATGGGGTCATCTACTCGGAGGACACACTCCCCCTTCGTCACCAGTGGATGAAGACCGCCAACCCCTTGGAGCAGGCGCGCACGGCCGAGCAGGAGGTGGAGAGCACCGACAGCCCGCCGTCGTCGCTGGTGGTCTACAAGGCGTCGGTGTCGGCGCCGACGGAGGACCCGCCCGACTGGTCGGAGACGAACAACACGTGGCCGAAGTGGCGCGCGGCGATAGAGGCGGCGGGCTTCTCGGTTGACGAGCCGGACACGACGGGCGAGGAGGTCGTGTGGACGATCAAGGCGCGCTACGCGCGCACGGACGGCGACTACGAGTGCACGTGGGACTCTTGGCGCACCGACGGGACGCTTTACACGACGGACAACGGCGCGACGTGGACGACGACGGTTCCGAACCGGAACACACTGGGGCTGTCGCAGGTGACGCACATCCGGCGCTACAACGTCGCGCTGGGCGAGTGGGAGGAGGAGCCGCACGCGCCTCAGTACCAGGGGGTGACGGGCGTGAACCTGTCGGTCTTGGAGCGCAGCGCAGGGACCATCGGGAGCGGGACCCGCTACTTCTACGGCACCGACTCGTTCCCGCGTCGGTTCCAGATCCGCGGGATCCAGGTCGGGAAGACGACGCACGTCGGGTTCAGGCTGCTCTTGCGGTCCGCCTGGAACAGCGAGCCGTACCTGCGGGGCTACGTGGAGTTCCCGATTGACCTGATCCCCTTGACGGCGCCGCACGAGGTGGAGGACAGCGACGTGGTGGTCCCGGTGTCGGGGCGCACGCTGCTGGTGCGCATGGACGAGGGCGGCGACATGCACGTCGGCCAGGTGAACGCGGCGAGCCGGCTGACGGACTACTTCGGCGACGAGCACCGCTTCACGTGCTACTTCCGCAGCAACGCGCACGGCGCGCTGGCGACGGCGGCGACGGCGACCGACACGGAGGTCCACTTCGACAACCGGCCCGACGACATCACCGCCGGCTCCATCCTCTACGTCGGGAGCGGGGCCACGCAGGAGCGCATGCACGTGCAGTCGGTGAACCGGACGCAACAGACGCACGCGGACGGGCACACCTACTACGCCCTCGATGTGGCGCGCCATCCGGCCGGGCACACGTCGAACCCGGGTCGGGCGCACGCCGCCGGCACGAAGGTCACCGTGGGGCGCCCGACCGTCACGCACGAGTACCTGGTGATCACCGGGAAGGCCAACCTTCACGCCGCGTCAGAGATCTACGTCTGGCGCATCGCCGACCAATAGGAGAACCGCAATGGCAGAAGCGAATCCCCCCACCAACCCGCCGTCCCCGCCGACTCCGATCTGGCACGGCGTCGTCGGCGAGGACGACCGCCTGCTCGACTGGGACGTCGGCGCAAGCACGCAGGCGCACCTCACGGCGACGCGCAACGCGAACTCCGGCAGCGAGATCCGCACCTTCACGGGCGACCCGCCGGCCAACGTCTGGGTCGGCATGCAGGTCGGAGCCGGCGGCGTCATCACCCCGCCGATGACGGAGAACGACAACGAGGAGCTCGCCGCCCGCAAGGACAAGGTCGAGCAGTGGATCCTGGCGAACATACCGACCAGGGGGTTCCTCGCCTACCACTCCTTCGTCGACAGGCGCCGCGCCGACATCTTCGAGGCGTGGAGCCGCCGCACCTACTTCAACACGCTGGTCGGGAGCATCCTCTCCAACGACGCCTACTGGGCCGTCATCAACTCGCACACCGACTACGGGTGGGCGCGCTTCTGCCGAATGGTCGACTTGGACTCCTGGGACGCCGGCGGCAACTCCATCCTGATCAACAGCCTGCGGTCCGGCTCCACCTGGCGCGACATCGGCGTCGACGCCGCCACCGGGCTGTTCACCGCGCACGCTCAGTCGGACTCGCACAACTGGCCGGCCACCTACATCTACGACGCGTCGCACACACGGGCCTACGAGGACCTCATCGCCAGCGTCAGGGTCCTATAATGGGGCATGTTCCCGCCGCCCTGCCCACCGGAGCCGCCGTATGTCGACAACCACCTCTGCTTCTACGACGACCCGGGAGTCGTGGATGACGACGACGATGACTATGACGACTCCGTGGCGGACGACGACGAACTGGACGACGATCAGGACGACGACCACCAGTGGGACGAGGACGTAGACTGCCGCGAGCCTGTGCTACAATGCGCCGCATGTTCAGCAACCCGGAGGACAACGATGGACCGCAGAACCTTCCTCGCCGCTAGCGCGGCCGTGCCGGCAGCCGCCGCGCTTCCCGTCTCCCTCGCCAGCCAGCCCATCGCGGAGAAGTGGGTGGGGGACATCTCGCTCGCCTCGTCGCCGCATTACGACCCCGCGCGCCTCTACATCGGCTACGCGTGGGACGCCAAGGCCGTCCTCGACGGCACAAACACCATCCCGTACGAGGCGAACAACATCGGCGTCATGTTGCGGGGGGCTCTCGACGACGGGCACAAGGTCAAGGACATGCTTGTCTACCGCACCGACGACGTGGACGCCTTCTACAAGGACGATGGCGGCGGCTACGCCTACCGCTACCGTGTCAAGCGGGTCGCCCCGAACAGCAGGCTCTACGACGAGATCAACGACGACGGCCTGCGGCTGGTGGCGCACGCACGGTCTCCGAACATGGATCCCGTCGTGAAGGCTCGGACGCTGGAGCAGGCGCGGTGCGCCTTCAAGTTCCTTGCGCAGTGCACGAAGAGGCACGCGAAGAAGGCGCGCCTCGCTGACGCGGCCTGATGGCTCAAGAAGGAGATGACACCATGAACTACAAGGCGGAACAGCGGATGGAGAACATCCTCCGCGGCATCGTCGCCTTCGGCTTGTTCGGCTTGGGCTTCGCCGCAGGCTTCGCGGCCTGCGTGTTCCTGTGATCAGGCCGCCCGCGGCCAAGTGGACCCTAACGGAGAGAGACATCATGACCATCGTAGTGGGCAAGGACGGTGAGCACACCGAGATCAAGGGGGACCCCTTCGCCAAGCCTCCGGAGAACGTCCAGATCGCGGCGAGTCAGATCGGCGCCTACCTGTACGCCGACAAGGAGGGCGACCGGCCGGTGCAGTACCTGGTCGCGCTGTCCTGCTCTGTCCCTGGCATCCCGACCGACCTCATCGCATGGCGTTACCGCAAGCGCAGCTGGCCGTCGGAGCACTGGTGCGAGTTCGCGACCGGGCTGTGCGACCCGAAGCTCCCGGTGCGGGCGGGCGGCCACCTCGTCGTGCAGGCGCGGTGGGCCCGGGACGGCACCGAGGCCAAGAACTGGAGCGAGGAGTGGAACGTCTTCGTCAGCAAGGACGGGGTGGTCACCGTCAAGCGGGACGCCGACTGCGCCCAAGTAGTGCCCGATGACTCATGGGGCAGGGTGCAACAGGACGCGAAAGGGGGCTGACATGGTTCAGGTGAGAGAAGAGTCCGTCGAGAGCGTCTGCGAGCAGATCGACGCGCAACACGATGCCGCGTGGGCGTACCTGTGCAAGGACGGGCTAGAGCCGGCGAAGATTCGGCTCGCCCATGGGCTGTGCGAAGGCGCGATGATCCTGTGGGCCGGCATGACCCGGAAGATCGACGGCCTCTATGAGAAGGCCAAGCCGGATATCGACCTGGCGACCACGGATCGGCAGGTCTACGACATCTACCTGCGGGAAACGGAGCGGTCGGACCTCCCGAAGGACTCAAAGAAGCCTCTGGTCAGCCTTTTCCGCAAATGGCGTGACATGTGCGATGCCCCCGGCGCGCAACGTCCCGGGCCTTGACGGCCCGCTTCGGTCGCCGCACGTCCTGTTCGGCGGCGGGTCGACACCGCCTCCGACCTTCGGCGAGGAGACGATAGCCGACCAGGCGTGGACGGTCGGCACCGCCGTCAGCCTGGAGTTGCCGGCGGCGATGGGCGGCAAGGCGCCCGTGGCCTACTCGCTGACACCGGCGTTGCCGGCGGGCGTCGGGCGCGCCGCCCGGATGGTCACCGGGACCCCCACCGCCGTCGCCGCCGAGGCCGAGTACACTTGGTTGGCGACCGACGCGGGCGCCGTGACCGCCGAGCTGACCTTCGACGTCACCGTGGCCGCCGGTCTTCCGCTGGCCCCCGCGTCCCTCGCGGCGACCGCCGACAGCACATCGCAGATCACGCTGACGTGGGGCGACACCGTGAGCAACGGCGCCGACATCACCTCGTGGCAGTGGCGCACGCTTGTCGGCGGCGTCTTCTCCGTCTGGGCGGACATCCCCGGCGGCGGGGACATCCGCACCTACGCGATCACCGGGCTGGCGGCCTACACGAACTACACCGTCCAAATACGCGCGGTGAACAGCGTCGGCGGCGGGCCGACCTCGCAGGTGACGCAACGCACCCAGGGCGAGGTCGCGACCGTCCCGGACGACCTGCCGAGCGACTGGCCCTTCGCGGTGCCGACCCTGCCGGGCGAGCTCAACCGCATGTGGATCGACGCCGTGCCGGTCTCCGGCGGCTACATCTGGGGGGTCGACCCGCGCCCGGTCACCGGGACGGCCTACCAGGTCGACCCGCAGATGTACGACGCGGACAACCAGTTGGTGGGTGTGCGCATCGGCTCGTCAGGCTCGAACATCATCTTCTACGCGTCGGGCTTCACGCATTCCGAGTGGGTCGGCGCGCGCGACGGCGGGGAGGGCGAGCCGCAACTCTCGCTGTTCCTCTACGTGGACAGCGCCGACAACTTCTTCGAGTTCCGCTACGGGTCGCAGTCAGGCGTCGGCGGGGCGTTCCTGACCTACAACACGACAAGCGGCTCGGCGTTGCGCGCCGAGCTGAACCGCATCCTCGGCGACGCAGGCGGGACCCAGGTCATCCTGATCCTCGCGAACTCGACTTGACGGGCGGTCTGCCCCTTTTTTTCTAGAATGCCGCCATGCCAGCGACCAACGTAGAGAGCAAGACGGACCAGTGGACGTCGCTGACGGTTCCTTCCGACGGGAAGGTCGTCCGGCACCTTCCCGGCTCCTGGGAAGGCAAGGTCTGGCTCACCACCTTGGCGGCGGCGCCGGCGAGCCCGTTCTCGTCGTCGGTGCTGCTGGTGGCGCCGACCGAGAAGATCAAGGACGGCACCTACGGCTCGGACCACGACCATGACGACGTCAGCGGCGGCTTCGCGATCACCTCGCTTCGCACGCCCCTTGAATGGAGCATACGGTTCAGCGAGCTCGGCACGGTCCGCCAGGCGACAGTGCGCATGTGGCACCACCTCGGCTGGAAGATCGACGTCGCGACCGCGCAGATCAGGACAGGCATCCAAGTCAAGGGGCGCAAGCCCCAAGGGGCCGGCAACGTCGCGAACTTCACGAACACGGCGGCGCTGACGACTCCTAACGGCGGCTACACTTGGCAGCTGCGTTGGGCGCTGACGGAGACGGAGGCGGACGACTACCTGAAGGCCGGCACCGCACAGATCTCGCTTGCGACCGCGACGAACCAGGCGTTCCGCACGTGGGCGACCCACTCGGAGACGCAACCCGGCGCCGACAAGGCCGTCATCACGCTGGAGAAGGGCGACACCGTGAGACTGGATCCTCCCACGACGAGCGGCGACTCCTGGTATCACCGGGCGTCGTTCCAGGGGTGCCACCTCGCGATTGAGTGATGGATCCGGGCGCCCTCTCGGTGCTCCCCGAGCTGGCGGAGCACGGCTTCGTCGGGCTGGCCGTCATCGTGTTGCTGCTCTTCGGCCTGATCATCTTCAGGCTGATCGGGCAGAACAACCACGGCAAGGGGTTCGACGAGAAGCTGATGGCGCACGACGCGCAGAACAAGAAGGACTTCAGCGAGGTGCACGCCCGCGTCGGCGGCCTGCGCGAGGACATGGACAAGAAGCTCGACAAGCTGTCGAGCGACATCGGCGACGTCAAGGTGGACGTGGCCGAGATAAAGGCGACGCTTCGGGTACAATCGGAGGCGAGGGCGAAAGAGGCGTGAAGGGCAAGGTCATCCGGCAGAGGGTCCGAGGCAAGGACGGGGCCGAGAGCTTTGTCGAGTTCGCGCCGACGTCGCGCGGCAAGTGGTTCTGGCGCCTGGTGTCGCGCAACGGGCGCATCTTCGCTGTCGGGACGGAACGCTACGACACCATGAGCGAGACCACGGGCTGGCACAAGAACGTGGCGAAGGCTGTCCGGGAGCGCCACTGCGTCGGCCAGAAGTACCGCGACCGCGCCGGCAAGTGGCGCTGGCGCCTGCGCTACAGCGAGACCAACGACATCGTGGCGGCGTCCCACGAGTCGTTCTCGTCGCTGTGGGCCGCCAACAAGGGATTGTCTGTCTGTCTGCAGGCTTTGGCCCGTGAATGGGTCGCCCCCCGAAGCTAGTCCGGCACCCCCTCACCGGGAAGGTGCTCTCGGTGCGGGAATGGGCCGAGCGGCTTCGGATCACGCCGGAGGCCTTTCTTCAGCGGGTGACGCTTCGCGGGGCGCACGACCCGGATATCTTCCGTCGCGGCCCGATGCCTGGCTATCGCCCGCCGGTCACCGTGCGGCGCGAGAAGACCGGGCAGAGCATGTCGGTCAACGAGTGGGCCGACCTGCTTCGCATCTCGCCGACGGCGTTCCGCAAGCGCCTGGACCGTTTCGGGCCGAAGGACGAGCGCGCGTTCACCTTCGGGCCGATGAGCGGGCCGACGGCGACGCTGTTCGAGCATGACGGCCTCGCGCTGTCGGCGGACGAGTGGGCCGACGAGCTGCGCATCACAGTCAGCACGTTCCGCGACAGGGTGAAGCGCCATGGGCCGCGTGATCCGCGCGTCTTCCGGGCGCGCAAGCTCAGCGACGAAGAGCAAAGGGAAGAGGACCGCCGCGCCGAGGCGTCGCGCCGCTTCATCGAGACCTACCGCGACTCCTGGTGAGGTCGTCGACAGTCTCCCCGACATGTCGGAGGCGGCGATCCAGCGCGCCGTCGTCGCGGTGTGGCGCCAGCAGCCGAAGTGTCACGTCTGGCGCAACAACATCGGCATGGCGACCTACGGCAAGGGCGGGAAGGTGCGCTACGGCGTCGGCGACACCGGCGGGTCCGACCTCATCGGGATCAGCCACGGGAAGTTCATGGCGATAGAGTGCAAGGCCCGCAAGGGCGTGCTCTCCGGGGCGCAACTCGAGTTCCTCCGCGACGTCGAGGCGTGCGGCGGCATCGCCCGCATCGCGACGCAGTCGAGGAAGGGCGGCCTCATCGAGCTGACGGTCGACAGCTTCCTGGCCGGGGAGCATCGGCGCTGACGGGTATAATCGAAAAAAAGGAGAGCACATGGCACAAGAGACAGACCAGCCGCAACCGCCGGTGGCGCCGATAGTCGGCGCGGCCCCGGCGCCGCAACCGCAACCGAAGCCGCAGATGAACACGCCGCCGCCGCGCCGCGTGACGTCGTCGCTGAGCTACGAGCTGCTGCAGATGTACGCGGAGAACCCGCAGGAGCTGCTCGGCAAGCTGCTCGGCGTGCAGCCGGAGGCCGTCATGGCCACCCTGGCGCGCGAGAACCACACGGCGCTGCTCGGGTTGCTCGCGTCGGTGTTCGCGTGCGACGGGCGCGACCAGAAGGTGATCGAGAACATGGCGTTGCGGCCGTTGCCGTACATCAACAGCTACCTGCGGCCGACTCCGCCGCCGCCGCCGATGCAGGCGCCGGCTCCTCCGATGGGGTATCCGCCCCCGGCGCAGGCGCCGGTGCAGACCTTCGCGCACGACCCGTACACGCAGACGGCCTACCCGCCGCAGCCGCAGTTCGGGATGCCTGGCCAACAGGAGATGCCGCAGCCGGGGCCGGGCCAGACCGTCATGCGCATGCCGCAGGTCTCGCCGGTGCGCATGGGCCAGCGCGTGCCGGCCAACGCCGTGCTGCCGGCCGGCCTGAACCAGGACGTCGGCTACGTCGACGCGGACGTCCCGGTGCAGAGGAGCGAGCCGTTCCAGGACATGCCGATCAACGACGGCGGCGGGCAGCTCCCGCTGGTCGGGACCGCCGGGCAGTCGCTGTTCACTCCCCCCGACGGCAGCCAGTGACGACGGTCCGGGCCAGCGCCCTCCCGGCGTATGCCGACTGCCAGCGCCGGGCGGTCGCCATCGTGCTGGCCAAGGACAAGGTCCGGCAGTGGAAGTGGAACCCGACCGAGGATGTCCCGCACATCTCGGCGATAGTCGGCACGCTGCTCCACCAGACGGCGCAGTCGCGCCTCGGCGACCAGGGCTACCTGGAGAAGCTGCTGATGATGGAGGGGGCCATCCGCTACGACAACGCGACGCCGGACAAGGAGACCGCCGCCCGGCAATGCGTGCGCATGGCCGAGGAGCTCGAGAGGGCGCTGGGATCCTGGTCCGAGTCGGACCTCGTCGAGGCCGAGCTGTCGGCGCGCATAGAGGGGGTCGACCTCACCGGGCATCCCGACCGCGTGGTGTTCGCCGAGGGGTCGAAGTTCCGGTGCGACGTGCACGACCTGAAGACGTCGGCGCGGGACCCCGGCTGCAAGCACGTGACGCAGCTCGGCGCCTACGGCCTGCTGCTTGAGGCGAAGGACTACCAGCCGCAGCACGGGTTCGTCCACCACCTGCCGCGCACGCCGCTGTCGATGCCGCAGGAGCCGGTGACGACCCGCATGTTCGACATGGGCGTGTGCGCCGACCAGGCCATGGTCGTCCTCCGCCAGATCCGCGACGCCGCCGAGCTGTCGGCGGGCGACCTGCCGGCGAACCCGATGTCGATGCTGTGCTCGAAGCAGTGGTGCCCGGCCCACGGCCAGGAGTTCTGCCCGATCACCCTGCCGGTTGCGGTAGAATGACGACCCTGTGGCCCGTGCGCGCACTCGAGGCGAGTGAATGGGGTAACAGCCTGCGGGCCACCTTTCTTGCGAGATGAACACCATGCCGCACACACCGGAACATATCGAGGCGGCCCGCCGCGATGCCGCCCGGCCCTCTTGGCGCGACGACCCTGTCAAGAGCATGGACTACATCGAGAAGTTGCTGAACAACCTGCGGGTTGACTGGTGCAAGATCGCCACGCAAGTGGACAAGGTGGAGAAACAGCTGAGGATCTTGAAGGCCGAACAAGACCGGCAGTGGGAGGTCCTTCAGTGCAAGGGCAGGGACATCACTGACCAGCAGATGCTGACGGCTGACAAGGACGAGCGCCTGGCGGAGCTGGACGAGCGCGGGCACGCGACAGACGAGACGGTGAACCGCCTTATCATGGAGGTCGCCGGCCTGAAGAAGCAGGTGCGCAAGCACAAGAGGCGGCTGGCCGCGCTGGATCGCGAGCAGGACATGCACTGGGTGGTCACCCAGTCCCACACGGGGGACATCCTCCGTCTCAAGAACACGCGGGGAAGGGAAGGCCCACCCGGGCCGCCCGGGCCGCAGGGCGAGCCGGGGCCTGTCGGTCCGCAGGGGCCAAGCGGATGAGGACCCTCAAGCGCAACATGGTCGGCACCCCCGGCTCCTACCGGGGGTTCCGCCAGCTCATGTGCAAGCACATCGGGACGCACGTGCTCGAGGACCCGGACCGCGAGGACTGTCTCGGCAAGATCTGGGCCGAACTGAAGAAGCGTCCCATCGAGCGGCGCGAGCTGGTCGCGCTGGTGCGCCACTGGTCGACGCCGCGACGCGGCGGCAGGCCGCAGTGCCACCTCGTGCGGATCCACGACCATCTGACGCTGCGGCCTCGGCCGAACCAGGTGGTCGCGGCCGAGCAGAACGTCATAATGGCCAGGCTGACCGGGTTCAACAACCCGTACATGCTGGAGGCGAGGCTGGAGGACTGACATGGCAAGCGGATTCACGGTTAACAGCCTGATCGATGAGTTGGGCGAAAAGATCAGCCTGCTCGACGGGCAGCTGACCGAGGTGGAGTATCTAGTCAAGGTGGACGACGACCACACGGGGGACGACCTCGACGTGAAGTTCATCCGGGACGACGTGCGGCACGTGTGCTCCTACGAGAACGCGGTGCGGCTGACCTACCTGGAGCGGCGGTTGACCAACGTGTCCTGCCGGTTGGCGGATCTTCGCCGCCGCAACGCCTGGGTGCGGGAGGACGTGGAAGAGCCGGAGGCCAAGGTGGGGGCGGTGGTCGCCGAGGACGAAGGCGAGGCCCGCAAGGAGATCAAGGACGGGCTTCGCGCCCGCGACTGAAAAAAACCCCGCGAGGGGTTGACGCGCCTCTCGTCTCTGGTATAGTATGGCGCCTATCCCACAGGAGGCACCATGAGCAACCACCCCACCCCCGCCGGCAACGGCGACAAGTTCCCGGCGTTCAAGCAGCACCTGCTCGCCGGCACGAAGATCGGCGCCATGCTCAACGATGCGATGGCGCAGTACACCGAGGACCCGATGCTGATGAAGGTGTTCCGCCAGCGCCTGGTCGAGAAGGCGCGGCGCGACCCCGTGCTCCTGCACGCCATCAGCAAGTCGCCGGCCGTGTTCGTCGAGGAGATCGCGCCCTACGTCGTGTGCAACCTCGACTTCAAGAGCGGCATCATGCTGAGCGGGAGCCAGACCCCCAACGGCCGCACGGGGCAGTACACCTTCCCGGTGTTCATCACGAAGAACGGCTGGATGGAGATCTTCAGCCGCCACAGCGACAAGATCGAGGTGATGGAGCCGCGCCTCTACTTCGAGGACGACCACTTCAAGTACAAGTGCGCCATCGAGGACGACGGCGAGTACCACGTGCGCCTCGAGTACGAGCCGGCGGCCGGCAACGAGGACCGCAACGCCTTCGCGGGCGGGTTCCTCGTCTACCGGCTGCGCAACGCGTTCACGCAGAAGTGGCGCACCGACGCGTTGACGTTCAGCCGCGCCCAGCTGCTGCAGTCGCAGGCCGCGTCGGGGAACAAGCCCCTCTACGACAAGTACCCGGACCAGATGTACGGGGCCGGCATGATCCGGCGCCTGAACACGTCGGTGAGCATCACCGACATCATCACCGAGGGCGAGACCGACCGGCCGCGCCGCATCTGGGAGGCCGAGGTCGTCGAGCAGACGCCCGTCGAGACCGAGGTCGACGAGGCGCCGCGCGCGGCCGAGCAGCCGCAGGCGGAGGCGCCCTTCGCGGAAGAGGAGGAGCCGAAGCCGAAGAAGCGCGGGCGTCCGGCGAAGCAGAAGAAGGAGGAGCCGGAGCCTGCCGCCGCCGCCGCCGAGCCCGAGGAGCAGAAGGC
>CAZZIL010000238.1:0-2814 GCA_964654265.1 uncultured Gammaproteobacteria bacterium
TCGTCCCAACGGAGCGCGAGCAGCTCCCCCAACCTCATGCCAGTCTCGACGGCCATCACCACGATCGGCAGCAGCTGGGGGTTCGCGCTGCCCCCGGCGGCGGCGAGCAGGCGTTCCTCCTCCGCCCGATCGAGCCGCCGAATGCGCTCGTTGTGGACCTCCGGCTTGCTGGCCGTGCGCACCGGGTTGACCGCGTGGTATCCCCAGTCGGCGACCGCCTTCTTGAACACCGCCGAGAGGAGGTGCAGGTAGTTGCGGACGGTTGAGGGCGCCCGTCCGCCAGCGAGCAACCTGTCCCGATAGGCGGACACCTCCCTGACGGTGACGTTGGCCAAGGCCAACCGGCCAAACTCGGCGTCAAGCCTGTCGAGCATGTAGCCCTCGGACTTGGCGTTGCGCCTAGAGGCGGTCTCGTCCCGGTATCGCCTGAACAGCTCCGTCATCAGCACGCGCGAGGCGGTGGTGAGATCGGCCTGCAGGCCCTGGTCAATGCGCGCCTCGACCTGGCGGGCCCAGGCATCCGCGCTCGTCTTCCGGGGAAAGGACCGGCGCTGGACGGGGTAGCCCTTCCGCCGCACCTGCGCGAACCAGTGTTTCCCTCTCTTGGTGATCGTTGCCATCGCTCTCTCCTTGTGGCAAGCATAGCATAGTTCATTAACCTTATTTGGTTATCTTAATCACTTGGCCGATTGCCGCGCGCTGTGTGACTTTTTTGTCACGCCGCTGTCCTTGACGGGCACACCCTCGCGGTCACCGCGGCAGGGGGCGGGAGGCGGACGCAGGGGAACCCGGCAAGGCAGCGGCCTGTCACCACTGGCGTCTGGCCGGCCCAGTGGTCGCGTGCGCACGAGACCGTCGCGCAATCCGAATCTCCCAGAGCAGGCGATGGGCGCACCGCACGCGGACGGTGAAGGACCGAGTCGTCGGTGGTGCCGGCGACAGCTAGGCACCAACTGCGCGCGCTGGCGGGCGCGGCAGCGGAGGCGCACAGCGCAACGCATGCCGCCCAAACCGGTCGCGCCCGCTGGCACCGGGATCGACCTGTCCGGACCCCGTGGGCCACCCTCGCGCTTGTCGGACTGCCTCGCGTCGACGCCGGTCGCAAGAACGACAGACCGACACCCGGCCAAGCCGGGCGGCACCAGTCCCCGGCAGGGATGCCCCCACGGTGAGTGGTCCGGTCTGCGGGTCCCATCGAGTCACACGCGAGGTGCCTGCCAACCGCGAAGCGGGTGGACAGTCAGCGACCCGCATCCCACACCCGCGGCCTTGGTGTCTCCGGTCGCGAGACTAAGCCACGCACAGGCCGCACGCCGATCCCCCCAGGCAGAGACGCACGCGAACCCTCGTTCAAGTGCCAAGGGTCTTCAAGATGTCCTCACCGCGAACGCGTGCGCGGAACACCGGGCGGTCTCGCATGCGCGCACGGCGCCCGACAAGGCAACGCATGCTTGGGTGGCGGTGGTCCTCGCTTCCCCCAACCCCGGGTGTCGCAAGGCGAGTCAACGTCCCGGCAACGGTGCCACGGATGGTTGGTCGGACTTCCCGTCCGACTGGTGCCGCCACCCCACGGCGTTGACCACGCCGTTCAGCTCCCTCGTTCCCGCCGGTCGGATGAGTCGCGCACCGCGCCGACATTTGGAGAAAAGCCCCCTCCGCGTCCGGCACCGTCGCAACCGCCTCCCCGCGGGTGCTCGCGTACCACCATCCTCGTCCGAAGCGCGCCCTGCCGGGACACGATACCCGGAAGACGGGTCAAACGTGCGCGGCGGCGGCAAGCGAGAAGCGAGGGTCCCTCGGCAGCCGACGACCACTCAACCCGGAAGCAATCGCCGGTGCTTGTCTCCACTCGCCACAACGGAACCGGCGCCGACCCGACCCCGCTGGCACTAGCGCGAGCTGGCGGGTGCAACCCACCAGCCAACGACAGACAGGCGTTCGTCGTCGGCAACGCCGTGTCCTTGTTCAGTCCGGTGCAGCCACGCAGTTTGTCGGCTCGCGTGCTGGCCGCGACTGCGCGACCGCGTCACACCCACGCGGCCACGCAAGTCTGCCGACCGGTGGCACCCGACCCGGATCGAGAACACCTGTCGGCACTCGGCCGCATCCAGCATCAGCGACACGTGCGCGTCCGCCGGCGGGACCGTGATGCCGGTTGTGGCGCGCAACCCAACCGCCCACGAAGGTGTTCGCCACCGCCAGCGCCGACGCTTCGTCCGCGAGCGACATGCCCACCAGCGCGTTCGCCTACCCGACAGGAGGCGACGTTGCGCCGTGCATGCGTTCCGCGCACCCGCGAGACTGCGGGAACAGCGACAGGATGTGCCAGTGCCCAGCTCCTGAAACACCCGCTCCACCCGGCTCTCCCCGCGCGCCCCGCCGCGCGCGTGCGTCACAAACGTCGCGTGACGATCCGTGCACACCGCCACCGGGATCCCGTGGCGAACGAGGCACTCCTCCATCGCGCCCAAGCACGACCGCGACGACTCCAACCGGGCGAGCCGCGCGCGCAGAATCTCCGGCATCGCGTCGTCAATGAACGCCGGCAATGCTCAACGGTGGCCTGCCACCCACCCGTGTTTGCTTGCGTCGATCTGAACCAACTCACCTTGCCGCGGACACGGCAGGGGCGGCGCCGGAACCGCACGCGACAACACCGACCGCAGACCCGCCCCGTCAGTCAGTGCCAAAACGTCTCGACGAGATCGACACTCAATACTCCGTGCCGAAACGATCTGCCGCGTACGACGGCGGGCAGCGGCCCCGAGCCGACAGGCCCCGGTACCACGCCACGAAACGATCCCGGTCGCGGGG
>CAZZIL010000239.1:0-1898 GCA_964654265.1 uncultured Gammaproteobacteria bacterium
ACCTTGCGAGGGAGGCGCGGCAAGACTGACCTGGTCATGCTCAAGGGCAGCCGGCATCGGTTCAGGCTCAAGTCTTTCCCCTTCGGTGTGTGTGCCTGATGATCACAGACGTTGATCGGGCGCGGCACCAACTCTCGCGCCAAGGGATCACCCCTGTTCACCTCGGAATGCCGCGTCCGAAAGGGTGGCGACACGGGGCCAGGCGGACCTGACCGTCACACCCGCCTGTCGGGAAGCGTGGCGGTCACCTTTCAGGCGGGGCGCGAACCCTGCCCGCTGTCATCGTCGCACGACCTTGGGAGACCGTTTGTGCTTGGGGGAGATGCCGGCGGTGCCACGCACCACCGCCAGCGCGCGCCGGGACGGGTCCGACCGGTGAATCAGGTGGCGTTTGCCACGCGCAACGGACCATCCTGACGGCCACGGACGAGGAGGGCCCCCTTGGGCGTGTCACCCCTTTCCCGCAAAACCGCCGGCGATTACGGTAGAATGCCGGTCCCGGAAGATTGATGCGTGCCATGACCAAGACCCCTGAGAGAAACGCTGGTGGGGCCTCCCCGCTGTCGCGAAACGGCAAGGCGGGACTGAAAGACACGCCCCGGGGATGCCCAAGAAAGGCGGGGCCGGGAGCAAAACCGCGCAGCGTGCGTGCCCCGCGCGCGGGTGTCCCTCGTGACCGGGACCACACCCGCCTTGACTCAACGCGGATAGCGGAGCGGTTGGGCCTTGCGAGAAGGCAGCGTGGCCTAAGCCGGCAGGACGTGGCGGATGCCATGGGCCTGCCCGTCGCTGACGTGGCGGGCATGGAGGACGGAAGTCGAGGGGTGTCCACGCTTGATCTCACCAAGGTGGTCGCAATCCTTGGGTGCTCGGAGGCGTTCCTGATGGCGCAGGACTACAGCGACCACAACCTGTTCCCGGTGCTGTGCCAGGTGCTGGCGGAGACCGGGCGCAAGGACAGGATCAACCCTCCGGAGCAGCGGGTGCTTGACTTGTGCCATGACGGTGAGGCGTTGCGTCTCCGTCTCTTGGGTCAGCCGGGAACCTCGACGCTTCCGGCGTACCGTGGGAAGTTGACGGACGTGGGCATGGCCGTCCGGCAGGGCGAGGCTACCGCCCAGGAAGAGCGCAAGCGGTTGGGTGTCGGGGGCAACCCACTCCACGATCTCGGGAAGGTCATCGGTGACCAGGGGATCTGGGTGGCGGCGATCGAGTTGCCGGAGTCCCTGTCCGGCCTGTTTGTGGACCACGTAGCGGTCGGGACGGCAATCCTCGTCAACCGGGGGCACGACCCCGTGCGGCAGCGGTTCTCGCTCGCGCATGAGTACGCGCACGCCCTCTTCGATCGCGACAGCACCGTGATCGCCACGCGGGGCGGGGACCCGGACTCGCTTCGGGGAGCGCGGGCGCGCGCGTTCGCGACCGCCTTCCTCATGCCGCCGGGCGGGGTCGCCCGCCAGCTGGAAGCGCTTGGCAAGGGAATCCTGGGTCGGCAGACGGGCGTCGTTTTCGGTGTCACCAACGACACGATGGCGCGGGCGGGAGTCCGTGCGCGGCCGGGTTCGGGGACGATCGCCCTCAGTGACGTCGCCGCGCTTGCCCATCACTTCGGTGTCGGCTACGAGGCAATGGCTTGGCGGCTTCAGGGCCTGAGGCACATCAGCCCCGGCGCAAGGGACGCGTTGCTGGCCGAACAAGAGGCTGGCCAGGACTGCCTTCGGATGCTCGGAAGTCTCTCCGGCCGTGGGCCGGACGGCCAGTTGCCCGGGATGGCCGAGCGGGAGATCCACACCCGACTCGTGTGGCTGCTGATCGAGGCGTATCGTCGAGTGGAGATATCCCGTGGCTATTTGATGGAGATCGGGTTGAAGCTGCCAGTCGATAGGCAGGACTTGTTC
>CAZZIL010000240.1:0-3288 GCA_964654265.1 uncultured Gammaproteobacteria bacterium
GCCCCCCTGCCGCCGCCCGGCGGCGCGTGCGCCCCTTCCATGTCTGCCACTCCTTGGACCCTGCCTGTCGGACCGCCGCGGGGACCGCCCCGCGGCGCACCCGCGACTCTACACGCGGGCAGGCGCCCGCGCCCCCCTCCCGGCGGAAGCGGGTAGAATTTCGCGTGCCCATGGAGACGCACCAGACCGCCCGGCCCGCGGGTGCCGGCGCCCGCCGCGGATGAGGGTCGGCGCCCCGAGAGAGACCGCCCCGCGGGAGACGCGCGTGGCGATGACGCCGTCGTCGGCCCGGCACCTCGCGCGCCTGGGGCACGAGTGCCTGGTCGAGTCGGGCGCCGGGGCCGCGGCCGGGTTCGCCGACGAGGCCTACCGGGAGGCCGGGGCCGAGGTCGTCGCCGATGCCGCCGCGCTGTGGGGCCGGGCGGGGATTGTCGCGAAGGTTCGCCCGCCGTCGGAGGACGAGATGCGGATGCTCGGCGAGGGCGCGACGCTGGTGTGCTTTCTCTTCCCGTCGCAGAACCCGGGGCTGCTGGAGATCGCGCGCGGTCGCGGGGCGACCGTGGTCGCGATGGACATGGTGCCGCGGATCTCGCGTGCGCAGAAGATGGACGCGCTGAGCTCGATGGGGAGCATCGCCGGCTACCGCGCGGTGATCGAGGCGTGCGGCGTGTTCGGGCGCTTCCTGGGCGGCCAGGTCACGGCGGCCGGCAAGGCGGCGCCGGCGCGCGTGCTGGTGCTCGGCGCCGGGGTGGCGGGCCTGGCGGCGATCGGGACGGCGCACTCGCTGGGCGCGACCGTGCGTGCGTTCGACGTTCGCCCCGAGGTCGGCGAGCAGGTCGAGTCGATGGGCGCGGAGTTCATCTACCTCGACTTCGCGGAGGACGGGTCGGGCTCCGGCGGCTACGCCGCGCCGTCGAGCCCGGAGTTCCGCGCGAGGCAGCTGGAGCGTTTCCGGGCGGAGGCGCCTGAGACCGACATCGTGATCACGACGGCGCAGATCCCGGGACGGGACGCCCCCCGGCTCTGGCTCGCGGACATGGTCGCGGCGATGCGCCCCGGGTCGGTGGTCGTCGACCTCGCGGCCGAGCGCGGCGGCAACTGCGAGCTGACGGTGGCGGACGAGCAGGTGGTCACGGACAACGGGGTGACGGTCGTCGGGCACACCGACCTCGCGACCCGGATGGCGACGCACGCGTCGGAGTTCTACTCGACGAACGTGCGCCACCTGGTGGCGGAGCTGACGCCCGGCCGGGACGGCCGGGTCGTCCACGACATGGGGGACGACGTGATCCGCGGCGCGACCGTCGCGCACGGCGGGGAGGTCACGTACCCGCCGCCGCCACCCAAGGCGGCGGAGGCGGCCGCGCCGGCGCGCCCGCCGCCGACGGCGCGGGCGCGGACCCCCGAGGAGCAGGCGGAGGAGGAGGCGGCCGGCGCGCGCCGCGCCGCGCGGCGCCAGGTCGCGCTGCTCGCGGCCGGCGGCCTGGCTGTGCTCGCGGCCGGGCAGTGGGCGCCGCCGAGCTTCGTGCAGCACCTCACCGTGTTCGTGCTCGCGGTCTTCGTCGGGTTCCAGGTGGTGTGGAACGTCACGCACGCGCTCCACACCCCGCTGATCTCGGTGACCAACGCGATCTCCGGGATCATCGTCGTGGGGGCGCTCCTCCAAGCGGGGGTGGGCGACTCCCCCGGGATCGTCGGGGTCCTCGCCGCCGTCGCGGTGCTGATCTCGACCGTCAACATCGTCGGCGGATTCATGGTGACGCGCCGGATGCTCCGGATGTTCCGCAAGTCGTGAGCCAAGCCGGGCGGTGAGCGCCGGGTTCCAGACCGCCGCGTACGTCGCGGCGGCGGTGCTGTTCATCCTGTCGCTCGGCGGGCTGTCCCACCAGGAGAGCGCCAAGCGCGGGGTCTGGTACGGGATTGTCGGCATGGCGATCGCGGTGGCCTCGACGGCGCTGGGGGACAGTGTCAAGGTCGGCCCGTTGCTGGTCGCCGCGCTCGTGGCCGGCGCGGTAGCCGGGGCGGTGGCGGCGCGGCGCGTCGAGATGACCGGGATGCCGCAGTTCGTGGCGGCGTTGCACTCGTTCGTGGGGCTGGCGGCGGTGCTCATCGGCGTGAACTCGGACCTGTCGGGGCCGGGCGGCCTGGAGGGCGCGGAGCTGGTGATCCACGAGGGCGAGATCTTCCTGGGCGTGTTCATCGGGGCGATCACGTTCACCGGGTCGGTGGTGGCGTACGCGAAGCTGGCGGGGCGCGTCACCGGCCGGGCGCTGGTGATACCGGGGCGCCACGTGTGGAACGCGCTGGCGGCTCTGGCGTCGCTCGCGCTGATGGCGATGTACATCGGCGGGGCGGGCAGCTGGACCCTCTACGTGATGCTGGCGCTGGCGCTGGCGCTGGGCGCGCACCTGGTGCTCGCGATCGGCGGCGCGGACATGCCGGTGGTGGTGTCGATGCTGAACTCGTACTCGGGCTGGGCGGCTGCGGCGACCGGGTTCCTGCTCGGCAACGACCTGCTGATCGTCACCGGGGCGCTGGTCGGCTCGTCCGGGGCGATCCTGTCGTACATCATGTGCCGGGCGATGAACCGCCGGTTCCTGTCGGTGATCCTGGGCGGGATGGCGGCGCCCCCGCCCGGGTCGGTCGGGGCCGATGCCGGGGACCAAGTGGCGGTCGATGCCGAGGAGGTCGCGGCCGAGCTGCGCGACGCCGACAGCGTCGTGATCGTCCCCGGCTACGGGATGGCGGTCGCGCAGGCGCAGCAGCCGGTCGCCGAGCTGGCGCGGCGATTGCGCGCGCACGGCAAGTCGGTGCGCTTCGCGATCCACCCGGTGGCGGGGCGGCTGCCCGGCCACATGAACGTGCTGCTCGCGGAGGCGCGGGTCCCCTACGACATCGTGTTCGACATGGAGGAGATCAACGACGACTTCCCGTCGACCGACATCGCGATCGTCGTCGGCTCCAACGACATCGTGAACCCGGCGGCGCAGGAGGACCCCGGCTCGCCGATCGCCGGCATGCCCGTCCTCGAGGTGTGGAAGGCCAGGCAGGTGTTCGTCTCCAAG
This sequence comes from uncultured Gammaproteobacteria bacterium, assembly GCA_964654265.1. Classification (GTDB taxonomy): domain Bacteria; phylum Pseudomonadota; class Gammaproteobacteria; order Tethybacterales; family CBDBMS01; genus CBDBMS01. The sequence goes on from CAZZIL010000240.1 coordinate 3,066, forward strand.
CGCGGCCAGGGCGCCGGCTACTCCGGGATCGACAACCCGCTGTTCTGGCGGGAGAACACCCGCATGCTGTTCGGTGACGCGCGCGCGTCGGTCGACCGCGTGCTCGCGCACGTCGACTGACCGGGCGGCCCGGCGGAAGGGGAGGGATTCGAACCCCCGGAAGCCGCGAGGCTTCTCCGGTTTTCAAGACCGGCGCATTCGACCGCTCTGCCACCCTTCCCGC
>CAZZIL010000241.1:0-7824 GCA_964654265.1 uncultured Gammaproteobacteria bacterium
CGTCACAGCACCCGTGTCTGGGCGGTCGACAGAAACGGCCCCAGGCGCCGGCGCGTCGCGAACAGGAGCGACAGGCCGGGGATCACCATCAGCGTGGTGATGACAAAGAACAGCGCCCAGTTCCCCCCGAGCGCGTCGACAAGGAACCCGCTGCCGGCCGACAGCGTCGTGCGCGAGAAGTTCCCGAGCGATGCGAGCGCCGCGTAGTGGGTCGCCGTGTGCCGCCGGTCGCACAGCTGCGAGATGAACGCGACGAACGCGACGGTCGACACGGCCGTCGTGAACTGGTCCGTGACGTTGGCGAAGACGAACAGCCGGATATCCGGGCCGACAACCGCGAGCGCCGCGTACAGCAGGTTGGTGAGCGCCATCGCGACCCCGCCGATGACGATCCCCCGGAACAGGCCGTAGCGCGCGCTCACCAGGCTGCCGAGGACCGCGAACACGCACACGCTCACCGTGCCGGTGAGCTTCGAGTACTTCGCGATGTCGGTCTCGCCGAAGCCGACCTCCTTGTAGAACACCAGCGACATTCGCCCGAGGAACGCCTCGCCGACCTTGAACAGGACGATGAACGCGATCAGCAGGAGGGACACCGCGACCCCGAAGCGGACGATGAAGCTCTTGATCGGGTCCCAGTAGAGCCCGATCCCGCGCGCGAGCAGCGGTCTGCCGCGCGGCGGGGCCGGCGCCGGCACCGGCGCGGACGGCCCTTCCCCCTCGCGGGTGAACACCACCAGGAGGACGCACATGACGGCCATCACCGGGACCGCGAGCAGGTAGGCCGCGTTCCAGTGGGCCACCGACTCCCCGTGGGAGCGGATGGCGTCGACGGCGAACAGGGCGGCCGCGCCGCCGACGCCGTAGCCGACCCACCAGCCGGAAGTCATCATGGCGGAGGCCGGCGCGACCTTCTGCGGCTCGCCAAGGTCGAACAGCTCGATGCGGAGCGCGTCCAGCGCGACGTCCTGCGTCGCGCTCGCGGTCGAGATCACCAGGCACAGCGCCGCGAACGCGAACAGCTGGGATCCCGCGTCCAGCGTGGAGACGCCCAGGCAGGCGAGCATGATGATCGCCTGCATGAGCAGCACCCACGACCTCCTCTGGCCAAGCGCCCGGGAGAGCAGCGGTATGCGCAACCGGTCGACCACCGGGGCCCAGAACAGGTTCGCCGCGTACGCCGCGAACACCAGTCCGAACAGCCCGATCCCGCTGCGGCTCAGTCCCTCCTCCTTGAGCCACAGCGTGACCAAGGTCCCGATGAGCACCCACGGGTACCCCTGGATGCACCCGAGCAGCAGCACCTTTGCCATCCTCCAGTCGAGGAACAGCCTGGCGCCGTGAAGAAAGGTGGGGACCTGCCCCGACGGGGGGAGCGTGTCATGCGGGCCGTCCGCGTCGCCACCCGGCGGCGACTCCTCCTTGGCGTTGGCCAGCCACTCATCGACCGTGCGACGCGGGTCGCCCGCGTCGCCGTCCGGCAGGGGGGGCTTCCCGCCCACGTCAGGGGGCGATCAGCGTGCCAGATCCCTTGTCGGTCAGCAGCTCAAGGATGATGGAGTGCTTGACGGTCCCATCGATGATCATGCACCGCCCCACCCCGCTGGTCACGGCCCGGATCCCGCACTCGACCTTCGGCCGCATCCCGGCGCCGATGCTGCCCGAGGCGATCCGCCGGCGCGCCGCCGCGGCGCCCAGCTGCGGGACCAGCTTCCCGCGGCGGTCCAGCACCCCGGGGGTGTTCGTCAGGAGTATCAGCGCCTCCGCCCGCAGCGCCGACGCGATCCCCGCCGCCGCGGTGTCGGCGTTGATGTTCAGCGTCTCGCCGCGCTCGGACAGGCCCAGCGGCGCGATCACCGGGATGAACCCGCTCGCGCGCAGGCTCTCGATCACCTCCGTGTTGACCCGCTCGACCGAGCCGACCGCGCCGATGTCGAGGCTCTCCGCGCCGCGGCGCGGGACCCGCATCCGCTTCGCGGTGATCAGCCCGGCGTCCTTCCCGGTGATCCCGACGGCCTTGCCACCATGGCTGTTGAGCAGCGACGTGATCTCCTTGTTGACCGACCCGCCCAGAACCATCTCGACGACCTCCAGGGTCTCCCCGTCGGTGATCCGCAGCCCCTCGACAAACTCGCTCCGCTTCCCGACCCGGCGGAGCAGGCTGTCGATCTGGGGCCCGCCCCCGTGGACGATCACCGGGCTGATGCCGACCAGCTTCAGCAGGGCGATGTCGCCGGCGAAGGCGTCCTTGAGCCGGGGGTCGACCATGGCGTTCCCGCCGTACTTGACGACGATCGTCTTGCCGTGGTACCTGCGGATGTGGGGGAGCGCCTCGACCAGCGTCGCGGCGGTCTTGTCTGCGTCCATCCGGCGGATTCTACCGGGCGGGTGTCAGGGGCCGATGACGTTGAGCACGTCCTCCTGGTTCTCGACCAGGTGGGCGCCGTCCCGCAACAGCCGGTGGCAGCCGCGGTGGTTCGACGAGTTGATCGAGCCCGGCATGGCGAACACCTCCTTCCCGGTCTCCAGGGCGTACTGCGCGAGGCGCAGCGCGCCCCCCCTCAGGGTGGCCTCCACGACCAAGCAGCCGTCGCTGACATCGACCCCGAGCTGGCGGGCCGCCTCCCCGGGATCCCGGTCCGCCTGGGGGTACGGGCGGCTGAACAGCTCCACCCCCTGGCCGGCGTCCCTTGCCCCGACCCGGGTCCCGTCGCCGTCAAAGACCGAGCCGGCGACCGAGGCAAGCCTCGCGGTGGCCTCCGTCGCGCCGCGGCACGCGGCGGACTCTATCCCCCCGCCCATGCCGCTGACGATCGTGAACCCGCGCCCGGCCAGGGCGCGGCAGATGATCTCCGTGTTCCTGATCCCCGCCGGGGTCGCGTCCGTCTCGCCGACCACCATGAGCTTGGCCCCGCCGAGCAGCGAGACGTCCCCGGAGGCGCACACCAGGAGCGGCGGCGCCTCGGTCTTGAGCAGCGGGCGCGGATAGGCGTCGGTCCCCATCGTCAGCGCGTGGTTCCCGTGCTGCCCTAGCCAGTCGAGGCACCTCTCGACACGCTGGCGCAGGCGGTGCGCCGGGACTGCCCGCCTCAGCGCGGGACCCGCCAGGGCCAGCGCCTCCCGGGGCGAGCCGTGCTCCCGCAGCAGGTCGATCAGCCCGCCGCGCCCGTCGGCGTCAAGCAGGGCAAGCTCCACCCAGTGTCTCAGGTCGAAGTCGTCGCCTGCGTCGCCCCCTGCCATCCCAACTGCCACCTGCTAGAATTTTATGCGAGGCGCCCGCCGCGCCGCACGCATGTGACCAAGAAGATTCTCATCCACCCCCACAAGGCGCTCCGGCGAGTCGCCCTGCCGGTCACGAAGTTCGACGAGGACCTTGCCCGGCTGGCCGCCGACCTTCGGCAGACCATGCGCTCGGCGAACGGGATCGGGCTGGCCGCCCCCCAGGTCGGCGTGTCCCGGCGCGTCATCGTGGTGCGGACCGTCGGCGAGGGCGACCTGGCGGAGGACGACATCGTCGCCGTCAACCCCGAGATCGTCACGGCGGACGGGGAGGTCGCCTCCAACGAGGGGTGCCTCTCGGTCCCGGGGGTGAGGGCGACCATCCGGCGCATGCGGGACGTCACCGTGCGCGCCAGGCTCCCGGACGGATCGGCCGTGACGTTCGAGCCGGACCAGGAGCAGGGGGTCGTGTTCCAGCACGAGATCGACCACCTCGACGGGGTGCTGTTCTTCGACCACCTGCCGCGGATGAAGCGGGCCATCCTGATGCGGCGCTACGAGGACGCCACGGGTCTTGGAGGCTAGGCTTGTACAAGGTTGTGTTCGTCGGGACCTCCCACTTCGCGGTCCCGGCATTGCGGGCCATCGGCGCGTCGGACCACGAGTTGATGGCGGCCATCTCCCCACCGGATGCCCTGCCCCGCTCCGGCGGCCGGGCGGTCCCCGCCCCGGTGGCCGACGCCGCCGAGCGCATGGGGATCCCGGTGCATCGCTTTGAGCGCCCGGGCGCGGCCGCCGGGCTCGTCGGCATGCTCCGGCCCGACTTCCTCGTCGTCTGCGACTACGGGCACATCGTCCCGCGCTCGCTGATGCGGCAGCCGCACTTCGGGTGCCTGAACATCCACCCGTCGCTGCTCCCCCGGTGGAGGGGGGCGGCCCCGATCGAGCGCGCCATCCTCGCGGGCGACGAGACCACCGGGGTGTCGATCATGCTCATGGACACCGGGCTCGACAGCGGCCCCGTGCTCCTGTCTGATACACTCGAGATCGGGAACGAGACGGGCGGGGAGCTGCGCTCGACCTTGGCGGACATGGGCGCCCAGGCAATCGTCAGGGCGCTGGACCGCTTCGAGGAGCTGACCCCCGCCCCTCAGGACCCGGGCGGGATCACCTACGCCCAGAAGATCACCTCCGCCGAGGAGGTGATCGACTGGGGCGCCGACAGCCGGCAGGTCCGGCGGAAGGTGCGGGCGTTCGCCCCGAGGCCGGGCGCGCGCACCAACCTGGGGCCGACGCTGCTCAAGGTCGGGGAGGTGGTCGCGCTCGACGGAAAGGCCCCGGCGCCCGGCGCCGTCGTCGACGTCACCAAGTCGATGATCGTCGTCGGGTGCGGGGACGGCCTCGCCGGCATCAGGCGGCTGCAGCGTGCCGGCGGGAAAATGATGGGGGTGCGCGACTTCCTCAACGGGTTCAGGCTCGGGGTCGGCGCGCGCCTGGGGAGCCCCGGTAGCTCAGTGGATAGAGCGAATCCCTCCTAAGGATTAGGTCAGACGTTCGAATCGTCTCCGGGGTGCCAACCACCACCATCCCACGCCGGGCAGGCCCGGGCGCGCCAGGGGCGCCCCGCCGGGCCGCCCGCACTTGAAAATTTCCCGGGCACAGGCGACAATCCCGCCACCCGACTGGAGAGACCATGGCAGGCCATAGCAAGTGGGCGAACATCAAGTTCCGCAAGGAGCGGATGGACGCCAAGAAGAGCAAGACCTTCGGGAGGCTGGTGAGGGAGCTGACGATCGCCTCGCGGATCGGGGGTCCCGACCCCGAGAGCAACCCCCGGCTGCGGCTGGCGATCGAGAAGGCGAAGGAGAGCAACCTCCCCGGCAGCAACGTCGAGCGCGCGATCAAGCGCGGCAGCGGCCAAGGCGACGAGGGCGACTACGACGAGGTGCGCTACGAGGGGTACGGCCCAGGCGGCACGGCCTTCATCGTCAACTGCGTCACCGACAACCGCAACCGGTGCGTCGCCGAGGTCCGGCGCGTGTTCACCCGGTTCGGCGGCAGCCTGGCGAGCGCCGGGTCCGTGCTCTTCAACTTCGAGCACTGCGGGCAGTTCCTGTTCGCCCCGATGGAGGACGACGAGCCGCTTGCCGAGCTGTGCGTCGAGCACGACGTGCTCGACATGGACGTCAACGAGGACGGCAGCATCGAGGTGAAGACCCTGCCCGCGCGCTTCACCGAGCTCCGGGAGGCGCTGGGAAAGGCCGGCCTGGAGCCGGACCACGCCGCGGTGACCATGCTCCCGACCAACGAGGTCGAGCTCGGCGAGTCCGAGCGCAAGTCGGTCAGCGCCCTGCTCGGCGAGCTCGAGGCGCTCGACGACACCGACGAGGTGTTCACCAACGCCGCCATGGAGGCCTGAGATCGAGATCATCATCGGCATCGACCCGGGTCTCGCCCAGACCGGGTACGGCTTGGTCACCAACCACGGGAGCAGCCTCGCGCTGGTCGACTGCGGCGTCATCCGGACCACCCCGGCCACGCCCCAGTCCCTGCGGCTGAAGCAGATCTCCGACGCGCTTGCCGAGGTGGTGGGGAGGCACTCCCCCACCCACGTGGTCGTCGAGAAGGTCTTCATCAGCACCAACCCGATGACCTCGCTCAAGCTCGGCGAGGCCCGCGGGGCCGCGATCAGCGCCTCCCAGTGCGGCGGGGCGGGCGTCACCGAGATCTCGGCCCGCCAGCTCAAGCGCGCGATCACCGGCAAGGGGAACGCCTCGAAGGCGCACGTCAGCACGATGGTGCGCAGCATCCTCGGCCTCGGCGACGGGTTCAAGGCGCCGACCGACGCCTACGACGCGCTCGCCTGCGCGCTGTGCTACCATCTGTCCAAGGGGGTCGCCGACCACCTGCCCGACGCCGACCAAGCGCCGCGCGGGCGCCGAGGCTCCCGCCGCAGGGGACGGCGGCGATGATCGGCAGCCTGCGCGGCACCGTGCTCGACAAGTCGCCGCCGATGGTCGTCGTCGACTGCGGCGGGGTCGGCTACGAGCTGTGGGCGCCCATGCCGACCTTCGAGCAGCTCCCCGGGATCGGTGACCCGGTCCGGCTGCTCGTCCACATGGTCGTGACCGAGAACGCCCACACGCTCTACGGATTTGCCAGCAAGGAGGACCGCTCGCTGTTCCGCGACCTCATCCGGGTGGGCGGCGTCGGCGGGAAGAACGCGCTCGCCGTGATGAGCACGCTGAGCGCGTCCGAGCTCCAGGACGCACTGGAGAACGGCGACCTGTCCGCGCTGGTCAAGGTCCCCGGCATCGGGAAGAAGACCGCCCAGCGGATCCTGGTCGACCTCAGGGACATGCCCGCCAGCGCCCGGGGGATCGTCCCGCTCAAGTCGGCGTTCGCCGAGGTCGAGAAGGCCCTGCTCTCCCTGGGATACAGCCGGCGCGAGGCAAGGGGGGCCATCGACAAGCTGCCCGCCGACAGCGAGAGCGAGAGCCTCGAGGCCCGGATCCGGCTCTGCCTGAGGCTGCTCTCGAAATGATCCGGGACACCGGGAAGCCCCGCTCGATCCTGTCCGGCTACGTGTTCTGGGTGGTCGGGCTGTTTGTCTGTCCGGGGCTCCACCGCTTCTACCTCGGCCACCCAAGGTCGGGGACGCTCATGGTCGCCCTCGTGCTCTCGGCGTTCGGGCTCGCGACCCTGGGCGTCTGGGACATCTACTCCCACTACATCGGGCTGCTCACACCCGGCAGCCTCGCCGGCATGTCGCAAAGCCCCTACGAGATGGGGAGGCGGTGGTTCACCTTCGCCCTGATCCCCGCCGCGGCCGTGATCGGTTGGATGCTTGTCGACCTGTTCCTCATCCCCGGGATGGCCCGGAGGTCGCGCGAGCGCGGGTGAGATCATCCCCGTCTCTCTCAGCGGCGGCGGGCATGGTGCCATTCGGCATCGAAGTACTCCTTCCGGGTGCGGAGCTGTTTCAGCATCTCCGCCTTCCCACCCAGTAAGCGTATCAGCTGTCTACCGGCCAAGAAGCTGACTTCGCCCGGCATCCTGATGTCGTTCGCGACAGCCTTGTCCGTGTATGATTGCCGCGCATTGACCTCCGGGAGGCCTCTCGCGAACACGGCAACTCCCCCGTGTACCGGGGCGTCAAGGTCCTCCCCCTCAATCCGCCCGATGATCTCGACATCGGATTCCTCCTTCGCTTTCTGCAACTCTCGTATTGCCGTGTCCAACCTTGGTATGGCGACTTGATGGGTGCCCGACGGGACACCGACCGTGGCTTGCCGCAGATACGCACCAGCCTTCTCCTGATCCCAGACACTCTCAACATGCCTTGCCCGAATGTACCACTCCACCAGCGGGCGGCGCATCATGAGCACCACACATGCACGGTGACGGGAGTTCAACACATCCCCCAAGACCCGAAAGAGAACGTCAGCCAGAGCCAAGCAGCTGCGATAGCCACTCGCCGCGAGAACCTCGGCTGGCCCACCCAACCCGGGCGCGTCCCCGGGAGTCTCCAAGATCTTGTCAGTTGAGTTGACCCTAATTCCGCGATTGACCAGAGCGACGGGTTTTCGTCCCTGCGGGTGACTT
>CAZZIL010000242.1:0-24472 GCA_964654265.1 uncultured Gammaproteobacteria bacterium
GTCGATGACGACCGCGGCCGGCAGTGCCGGGCCGCCGTCGCTTCCTGGGCCGTCCATGGCTGGCTGTGTCTCCCCCTGGGCGCGCGGGCGTGTCGCCCGGACCCGCGCGCATTGTAGCAGACGGGCCTGTCGGACCCCGCGGCCGGGCGCGGCGCGCGCGTCCCGGTCAATGCGATAGAATCGCCGCCACAGGGCCGACGGCCCACAGCAGGGGACCCCCACATGGGCAACGGCACTTCAGGACGCTTCACCGCGCTGCAACTCGACGACTCGGACGACCTTCGGGCACGGCTGGTCGAGCTGGGCGACGACGACCTGCGGCCGGGCGAGGTGACGGTCGACATCGAGTACTCGTCGATCAACTACAAGGACGCGCTGGCGGTCACCGGCCGCGGCAAGATCATCCGCGAGTTCCCGTTCATCCCGGGCGTCGACTTCGCGGGCGTGGTGCGCCACTCGGATTCCGGCCGGTTCGCCGCCGGGGACCGCGTGGTGGCGACCGGCTGCCAGATCGGCGAGAGGCACTTCGGCGGGCTGTCGCAGCGCGCGCGCGTGGACGCGGCGCTACTGCAGAGTCTTCCCGACGGGATGACGGCGAAGGAGGCGATGCAGGCCGGGACCGCCGGCTTCACGGCGGCGCTTTGCGTCATGGCGATAGAGGAGCGGCCGTTGCCGGAGTCGGGCGACCTGGTCGTCAGCGGGGCGAGCGGCGGGGTCGGCAGCTACGCGGTCGCGATGCTCTCGGCGTCCGGGCGCGACATCGTGGCGGTGAGCCGCCCGGAGGCGGAGGGCTACCTCGGGAAGATCGGCGCCGGCCGGGTGATCCCCCGCGAGGAGATGGCCGCGGAGCCGCGCGCGCTGGAGAAGCAGCGGTGGGCGGCGGCCGTCGACACGGTCGGCGGCGCCATCCTCTCGCGCATCATCGCGGAGACCGCCTACAACGGCACGGTCGCGTGCTGCGGGCTGGCGGCCGGGCCGAAGCTCGCCACGACCGTGATGCCGTTCATCCTCCGCGGGGTGCGCCTGGTCGGGATCGACTCGGTGATGTACGCGTTCGACCGGCGCCACGAGGTCTGGGAGCGGCTCGCGGCGGAGCGCGCGCGCTTCGGCGACATCCGCATCGAGACGGTGGGCCTTGCCGACGTCGCCAAGTGCTGCGAGACGGTGCTGGAGGGGTCGATGCTCGGCCGCTTCGTCGTCGACGTCAACCGGTGACGACCGCCGCCCGGGAGAGTGCGCCCGGGGAGGATGACGCGCGCCGGCCGCCGGGATTCGGCGGCCGGGGCTTGGGGGGCGCGACCGTATCCCATATAATAGGGGAATCAAGACCCGGACGAGGGGCGCTTCGAGGTGGACCCGCCATGGGGATCGAGCAGCAGGTCGAGACGACACTGGACGGGCTGGGCTACGAGCTGGTGGAGTTTCGGATCGTCCACTCCCAGGGGAAGGTTTGCGTGTTCATGGATCGCGCGGGCGGCATCCGCCTGTCGGACTGTGAGCGCGTGACGCACCAGTTGGAGGGGCTGTTCGCCGCGGAGGGCTTCGAGTACGGTGTCTTGGAGGTTTCGTCGCCCGGTCCGAACCGGCGGCTGACCAAGCCAGAGCACTACCGGCGGTTTGCGGGACACCGGGTGTCGCTGACCCTGAAGGAGGGGCGCGGCGACACCTTGCGCAGGCGGTTCAAGGGGGTGATCGGCTTGGCGGCGGACGCCGGGACGGTCTCGATCGACTGCGAGGACGGCAGCCATGTCTTCGGGCTTGACGAGATCCGGCAGGCGAAGCTCACAGGAAATCGGGAATAGGACGTGGAATCAGAGATAGACGCGCGCGAGTTGCTGCAGGGGATCAAGGTCGTCTGCCAGGAGCGCCAGCTGGACGAGGAGACCGCCTACACGGCCCTTGAGGAGGCCCTTGCGCTGGTGCTGAAGCGTTACCGGCGCGCGGACGAGTGGGAGTACCGCGTCCACGTCGACCGCAAGACGGCGGACATCACGGCGTTCAGGCGCTGGCGGGTGCTCGACGAGGAGGAGGCGATGGCCAGCGCGTCGTACGAGATCATGCTGGACCTGGCGCGGGAGAGGGACCCCGCCCTCAACCCCGGCGACTTCTGGGAGGAGCCGGTGTCGCCGGAGGACCTCGCCCAGAGGATGAACGCGCAGATGGCGCGCCAGCTGATCCCGCAGCGCCTGCGGGACGCCGAGCGCACCCGCAACCTGAACGAGTTCCTGTCGCGCGGCGACGAGCTGGTCAACGGGACGGTGCGCAAGGTGGACCAGTCGAGCTACGACGCGATCATCGAGGCCTCCCAGGGGCTGGAGTGCGTGCTCAGGCGCGAGGACCAGGTGCCGCGGGAGAACCTGAGGCCGGGCGACCGCGTGCGCGCGATCATCAAGGAGATCAACCGCGAGGGTCGCGTCCCGGTGCTGTGCGTCACCCGGGCGAGCATCGAGTTCCTGAGGAAGCTGTTCGAGCGCGAGGTCCCCGAGATCGAGAGCGGGGTGCTGGAGATCGTCAACGCGGTGCGCGAGGCGGGCTACCGGGCCAAGGTCGCGGTGCGCTCGAACGACCCCAAGGTGGACCCGGTCGGGACCTGCGTCGGGATCCGCGGCTCGCGCGTCCAGGCCGTCACCAACGAGATCAACGGGGAGCGCATCGACATCGTCGAGTGGCACGAGACCGAGGCCGAGTTCGTGGTGAAGGCGCTGGCCCCGGCGAAGATCCTCAAGATCGCCATCGAGGACGACGGCGAGATGATCGCGTTCGTCCGCGAGGAGGACATCCCGCTGGCGATCGGCCGCAACGGCGTCAACGTCCGGCTGGCGTCGGAGCTCACCGGCCGGCGCCTGCGGGTGTGCACGGAGGAGGGGCGCAGCGCCGAGCAGGAGGAGGAGAAGGAGCGCACCACCAAGATGTTCATGGAGCGCCTCGACATCGACGAGAGCGTCGCCGCGATCCTCTACGACGAGGGGTTCGACTCCATCGAGGACGTCGCGCTCACCGACGCGCGGGAGATGGCGGAGATCGAGGCCCTGGGCGACCTGGTCGAGGAGCTGCAGCGGCGCGCCAACCAGGTGCTTGAGGAGGAGGAGCGGCAACTCGAGGAGAAGAGGCGGAACGCCGACCCCCGCCTGGTCGCCCTGGAGGACATGGACGACCAGCTGTTGCGCATCCTCCTGCGCGAGGACATCACGACCCTGGACGACCTCGGGGAGCTCGCGACCGACGAGCTCAAGGAGATCAGCGGCCTGGGCGACGAGGACCGGATCAACCGGCTGATCATGGCGGCCCGCGCGCCGATGCTTGAGAACGATGGCTGAGGCGGCGACAGTCAGGACGCCGCACGAGAAGCCCCTGACGGACGTCGCGGCGGAGCTGGGGATCTCCCTGGAGAAGCTGTGCGAGATCGCCAGGAACAGCGGCGTCATCGACGGCAAGCGCCGCGAGAACCTGGAGCACAACCCGCGCCTGGTGTTCGTGAACGCCTCGGAGGTGCAGAGGTTCCGGGCGTTGCTCAACGACCGCCGCGAGCGCCGGCCGCCGATGGGCGGGTCCGACATGAGGCGCGGGCGGGGGCCGATGGGCCGTGCCTCCCGGGAGAGCAGCACGGTCGTGGTCGAGCCGACGCGCAAGCGGCGCAGCATCGTGCGGCAGGAGAGGGAGAAGCAGGAGGCCGAGAAGGCCGCCGCCGAGGCGAAGGCGAGGGAGGAGGCCGCCGCCAAGGCGAAGGCCAAGGAGGAGGCTGCCGCCAAGGCCAAGGCGGAGGCGACGGTCCCGGCCGCGCCCGCGCCGGAGCCCGAGGAGGCGAAACCCGCGGTGGAGACGCCCGCGGAGGCGAAGCCCGCGCCGGAGGAGACGCCGCCAGAGACGCCCGCCGAGCCGGAACCGGCTCCGGTGTCCGAGCCGGAGCGGCCGGCCGAGCCGGAGTCCCGGGCCGCGGCCGAGGCCGGGGAGCAGACTCCGGCGCCGGCGACCCCGGTGCCGGCAAGGCCTCCCAGGCCGTCGGCGGCCGCGAGGCCTGCGCCTGCCAGGCGGGTCGATTCCGCCCCCGGGCGCAAGCCGATGCCGCCGTCCCCCGCCGCCAAGGACACGCGCCCCGGCAGGCGATCCTCTCCGCACGAGGACACTGCCAGGACCCGGACGTCACCAGGCAAGGGCACGCTCAAGCTGAACGAGAAAGACAGGCGGAGAACCCGGCGGACCTCCTCTTCCCACAGGCCCAAGAGGCACGAGTTCCAGCGCCCGGCGGGCAAGGTGGTGCGCAAGGTGGAGATCCCGGAGAGCATCCCGGTGCAGTCGCTTGCGCAGCGCATGGCGATCAAGGTGTCGAGCATCGTCTCCAAGCTGGGCGAGCTGGGCACGCCCGTCCCGGCCAACGGGATGCTTGAGCAGGAGACCGCGGCGCTGATCGCGCACGAGTTCGGCCACGAGCCGGTGCTCGCGAAGGAGCAGGGCTTCGAGCCGGACCTGCCGGAGGATGCGCGCATGGAGTCGCGCCCGCCCGTGGTCACGGTGATGGGGCACGTCGACCACGGCAAGACCTCGCTCTTGGACCACATCCGCAAGACCCGCGTCGCGGCGGGCGAGTCGGGCGGGATCACGCAGCACGTCGGCGTCTACCGGGTGGAGACGCCGAACGGCGTGGTCCTGTTCCAGGACACCCCCGGCCACGAGCTGTTCTCCGAGATGCGCGCGCGCGGCGCGAAGGTCACCGACATCGTGGTGCTGGTGGTCGCCGCCGACGACGGGGTGATGCCGCAGACCAAGGAGGCGGTCAGCCACGCGAAGGCGGCCGGCGTCCCGATCATCGTCGCGATCAACAAGATCGACAAGCAGGGCGCCAACCCGGACCGGATCGAGACCGAGCTCGGCGAGGTCGGGATCGCCCCGGAGAAGTGGGGCGGCGACAGCATGTTCGTCCGCGTCTCGGCGACCGAGGGGACCGGGATCGACGAGCTGCTGGAGGCGATCCTGCTGCAGGCCGACGTCCTGGAGCTGAAGGCGCCGGCGGACGTCCCGGCGAAGGGGGTGGTGGTCGAGTCCTACACCGACAAGGGGCGCGGGCACCTGTCGACCGTCATCGTGCAGCGCGGCCTGCTGCGCGCCGGCGACATCGTCGTGTGCGACGGCGAGTTCGGCCGGATCCGCGGGATCGCCGACGAGAACGGCAACCCGATGGAGTCGTCCGGGCCGGCGACGCCGGCGGTGGTGCAGGGGCTCTCCGGGCTGCCGCGCAACGGCAGCGACCTGGTCGTCGTCGACTCCGAGCGCCGCGCGCGCGAGATCGCGCAGGAGCGGAAGGACCGGCAACGCGAGCAGCGGATGGCGTCGTCGGCCCCGGCCCTGGTGCCGGACCTGGCGGCGCTGATGATGCACGGCGAGAAGAAGTCGCTCAACGTGATCGTGAAGGCGGACGTCGCCGGCACGCTGGAGGCGATCGTCGACGCGTTGCGGCAGTTCGCGAGCGACGAGGCCGAGATGCGCATCGTGCACGAGGGGATCGGCGGCGTCACGACGAGCGATGTCAACCTGGCGCAGGCGAGCTCGGCGCGTGTCGTCGCGTTCAACGTGCGCCCGGACGCGAAGGCCCGCAAGCTCGCGGAGGAGCGCCAGGTCGACATCGGCTGCTACACGGTGATCTACGAGGCGATCGACGACCTGCGCCGGTCGCTGAGCGAGATGCTGGCGCCGGTGGTCGACGAGAGGGTCACGGGCAACTGCCGGGTGCTGGAGGTCTTCCGCATCACCAAGGTGGGCAACATCGCCGGGTGCCGCGTCGAGGACGGATCCGTCCGCTTCGGGACCAAGGTGCGCGTCATCCGCGAGGGCAAGCCGGTCTACACCGGCGAGATCGGCTCGCTGAAGCACTTCAAGGAGGACGTCTCCGAGGTGCGCGCCGGCCTGGAGTGCGGGATCGGCGTCCGCCGGTTCAACGACTTCAAGGTGGGCGACACCATCGAGCCCTTCGAGGTCGTCGAGCGCCCGCGGGAGCTCTTGGCCGCGAAAGCCTGATGGGCCGCCATGGGGCGCCAGCGACACCCCCGGCGGCCGCGGGTCGCGATGCTGATGCGCCAGGCGCTGTGCGACCTGCTCGCCAAGTCGAATGACGTCCCGTTCCTGACGTTGCACCACGTCGAGATCGCGGCGGACTACTCGACGGCGAAGGTCTACTACAGCCTGCTGGTCGAGACGCCGGCGGGGCTGGAGCAGGCCGACGGCTACCTTCGCGACAACGCGCCGGCGATCCGCCACAGGCTCGCGGCGCACCTGCAGATGCGGTCGACGCCCCGCCTTGACTTCGTCTACGCGCGCGGGCTGCGCGAGGCCGAGCGCATCGACCGGGTCGTGCGAACGATCGGGGAACCGGCGGGGGAATGACGGGAGGCGTCCTCCTCCTCGACAAGGGGCAGGGCAAGACATCGGCGTGGTGCGCGCGGCGGGCGGGGCGCCTCGCCGGGCACCGGAAGGCCGGGCATCTGGGGACGCTCGACCCGATGGCGACCGGGTTGCTGGTGGTCCTGCTCGGCGAGGCGACGCGGTTCGCCCAGTTCGCCGCCGGGCTGGAGAAGTCCTACCGGGCGCAAGTCACGTTCGGCGTGCGCACCGACACCGACGACACCGACGGTCGCACGCTCTCGGAGGGGACCGTCCCCGGCGACCTGGCCGACCGGGTGGGGGCTCTGCTCCCCGGGCTCACGGGACGCATCAGGCAGAGGATCCCGGCGTACTCGTCCCACAAGCACGAGGGCCGCGCGTTCCACCGCTACGCAAGGGCGGGGATTGAGCCGCCGGTGCGCCACAAGGACGTGGTCGTGGAGTCGGTCGCCCTGCTGGGCGTGTCCGGAAACGTCGCGGAGCTGGACATCCGGTGCGGCCCGGGCACGTACGTGCGCGCGATCGCGCGGGATCTCGGCGAGTTGGCCGGGTGCGGCGCCGCGCTCTCCGGGCTGTCGCGGACATCGGTCGGCGACCTTTCCCTGCGCGACGCGGTCCCGCTGGGGGCGATTGAGGCGGGACCCGCCGCGGCCGGCGCGCATGTCCGGCCGGTCGACGCGATGCTTTCCCGCCTTCCCTCGCTCACGCTTGGCGAGGGCGATGTCCGCGCGCTCGCCTGCGGGAGGACGGTCGCGGCGCCGGCGGGGGACGGCCCGGCAGGAGCGGGCGGCCCGGTGTGCGTGAGGGGACCGGGCGGGGAGTTCGCCGGGGTCGGCGAGGTGGCCGCCGACGGGACGCTCCGGCCGCGGCGGATGCTCAGGCGGCCGTAGGCCCGCCGGCGGCGGGTCCCGCCCGCCTCAGGAGGTCGCGGCCTCCGCGGCCTCCGCCTCCGAGTCGGCCTCCTTCATCGAGAGGCGGACGCGCCCGCTGTCGTCGATCTTGATGACCTTGACGCGGATCTCCTGGCCCTCGGAGAGGTGGTCGGAGACCTTCTCGATCCGCTCGTGGGCGATCTGCGAGATGTGCACCAGGCCGTCCGCGCCGGGGGGGATGCTCACGATCGCGCCGATGTCGAGGATCTTGGCGACCTTCCCGTCGTAGGTCTTCCCGACCTCGAGCTCGATGGCCGGCGGGGAGAACGCGGCGCCGGGGCCGGCCTCCCCCTCGACAGTCTCCTTCATCGAGAGGCGGATGCGCCCCTTGTCGTCCATCTTGATGACCTTGACCCGGATCGTCTGCCCCTCGGAGAGGTGGTCGGTGACCTTCTCGACCCGCTCGTTGGCGATCTGCGAGATGTGCAGCAGCCCCTCGCTGTTCGGGAGGATGCTCACGATCGCGCCGAAGTCGAGGATCTTGGTGACCTTCCCCTCGTAGATCTTCCCGAGCTCGAGCTCGGTGGTGATCGCCTTGATCATCTCCTCGGCCGCCTGGCAGATCGCGAGGGTGGGGCCGGACACGGTGACCGACCCGTCGTCCTCGACGTCGACGTTGGCCCCGGTGGACTCGGTGATCCCGCGGATGGTGACGCCGCCCTTGCCGATCACATCGCGGATCTTGTCGACGCCGATCTTCATCTTGAGCACGCTGGGCGCGTGCGCCGACACCGACTCCCTCGGCTTGGAGAGCGCCTTGCGCATCTCGCCGAGGATGTGCAACCGCCCCTCGCGGGCCTGCTCCAGCGCGGCGGCCATGATCGGCCGGCCGATGCTGTCGATCTTGATGTCCATCTGCAGCGCGGTGATCCCGTCCTCGGTGCCGGCCACCTTGAAGTCCATGTCGCCGAGGTGGTCCTCGTCGCCCAGGATGTCGCTGAGCACGGCGAAGCGGTCGTCCTGCTGGATCAGCCCCATCGCGATCCCGGCGACGTCGGCGCTGACCGGGACGCCCGCGTCCATGAGCGCGAGCGAGCCGCCGCAGACCGACGCCATCGAGCTGGAGCCGTTCGACTCGGTGATCTCCGAGACGAGCCGCACCGGGTGGCCGAAGCCCTCCAGGTCGGGCACCACCGCCGCGAGGCCCCGCTTCGCGAGGCGCCCGTGGCCGACCTCGCGGCGCTTGGGCGGACCGGTGCGCCCGGTCTCCCCGGTGGCGAACGGCGGCATGTTGTAGTGCACCAGGAACCGGTCGTAGTACTCGCCGTACAGCGAGTCGATCCGCTGCTCGTCGCGGGCGACGCCCAGCGTGCACGAGACCAGCGCCTGCGTCTCCCCGCGGGTGAAGAGCGCCGACCCGTGCGCGCGCGGCAGCAGCCCGGTGCGCACCGAGATCGGCCGCACGGTGCGCGTGGTGCGCCCGTCAATGCGCGGCTCGCCGCGCAGGATGCGCTCCCGCACCACGCCGGCCTCGATTTTCTTGAGCGCGCCCTTCACCAGGTTCGCGTCCGCGTCGTCCGCGCCCTCGTCGCCGGCCATCTCGGCGGCGACCTCCTCCTTGATCCGGGCGAGCTCCTGCTGCCGCGGCTGCTTCTCGACCATGCCGTAGGCGACCTGGATCCGCTCGCCGGCCAGCCCCCTCAGGCGCTCCAGGCGCCCGGGATCCAGCTCGGGATCGCTCCACTCCCACTTGGGGCGCCCGGCCTCGCGCGCCAGCTCCTCGATGGCATCGATCACCGGCTGGATCTCCCGGTGTCCGGTCATCACCGCCTCCAACATCGTCTCCTCCGGGAGGATCTGCGCCTCCGACTCGACCATCACGACGCCGCGCCGCGTGCCGGCGACCACCAGGTCGAGCTTGGACTCCGCCATCTGCGTCCGCGTCGGGTTGGTGACGAACTGCCCATCGACGTGGCCGATCCGGCAGGCGGCGATCGGCCCGCCGAACGGGAGGCCCGCCACCGCCACCGCGGCCGCGCCGCCGATCATCGCCGGGATGTCCGAGTCGATCTCGGGGTTGAACGACACCACCGTGCACAGCAGGTTCATCTCGTGGAAGAACGTCTTCGGGAACAGCGGCCGGAGCGACCGGTCGATCAGCCGCGAGGTCAGCACGTCCTTCTCGGGCGGCTTGCTCTCGCGCCGGAAGAAGCCGCCGGGAAAGCGCCCGGCGGCGTAGGTCTTCTCCTGGTAGTCGACCGTCAGCGGCAGGAAGTCCGCGCCCGGCCGGACCGACGGGCTGGCGGTGACCGCGCACATGACGACGGTCTCGCCCATCTCGACCATCACGGTCGCGTTCGCCTGCCGGCCGATCTCCCCGTGCTCAAGGGTCAGGGTGTGCTCGCCGAGGCGGATGCTTTTCTTGTGGGGGGCCATGGGCTCTACTGTCTCCGTTGGTGTGGGTGCGCGGGGGTGACGGCCTGCCCGGCGGGACCGGGCCAGGCGCTACTTGCGCAACTGCAGCCTGGCGATGACCGACTTGTAGGTCTCACTGTCCGTCTTCCTGAGGTACTTGAGCAACCGGCGCCGGCGGCTGATCATGCGCATCAGCCCGGTTCGCGAGTGGTTGTCCTTGGGGTGCGTGGCGAAGTGTCCCGAGAGCGCGTTGATGCGCTGCGTGAGCAGCGCGACCTGGACGCTCGCCGACCCGACGTCCTTGTCGTGCGTGCGGAACAGCTGGAGGGTTGTCTCTCTGGTCTCGGTGTACATTGGGCGCCCCTTGCGGGAAACGGCGATTATACTAGCACGCTTGGCGGATCGGGTCGGATGTCGGGAATGTCACGTGTTTGCGGGGAGGCGCCGGATGGGCGCGCCTGAGGGCGGGGCCGCGGGTCCCGCGGGCGGCGCGCCCGGGACGGACGGCGCGGCCGGCGAGGCCGGGCTGGTCGCCGAGCGCAGGAGGAAGCTGGCGCGGCTTCGCGAGGCGGGGTGGTCGTACCCGAACGACTTCGACCCGGAGGACAGCGCGGCGGAGCTGGCCCGGGTCCACGGCGGGGCGGACCCCGATGAGCTGAAGGGACGCCGGGTGGCCGCGAGCGTTGCCGGGCGGATCGTCTTCAAGCGCGTGATGGGCAAGGCGGCGTTCTTTGTCCTGCGGGACATGACCGGGCGCATCCAAGTCTACCTGAGCGCGTCGGCGCTGCCCGCCCCGGTGTTCGCGGACTGCAAGTCGTGGGACCTTGGCGACATCATCGGCTGCCGCGGACTCCTGTTCTTCACGAAGACCGGGGAGCTGACGGTCGGCGCGGAGGAGGCGCGGCTCCTGGTGAAGGCGCTGCGGCCGCTCCCGGAGAAGTACCACGGCCTGGTCGACCACGAGAAGCGCCACCGGATGCGCCATGTCTCGCTGATGGTCGACGAGGGCGCACGCGACGTCTTCGCCAAGCGCTCCCGGCTGGTGTCGGAGATCCGCTCGTTCTTCTCCGGGTTGGGGTTCCTGGAGGTGGAGACGCCGATGATGCACCCGATCCCGGGGGGCGCGCTGGCGAAGCCGTTCGTCACGCATCACAACGCGCTCGACCGCGAGCTGTACCTGAGGGTCGCGCCGGAGCTCTACCTGAAGCGGCTGGTGATCGGCGGCCTGGAGAGGGTCTTCGAGATCAACCGGAACTTCCGCAACGAGGGGATCTCCCCGCAGCACAACCCCGAGTTCACGATGCTGGAGTACTACATGGCCTACGCGCGGCGCGAGAAGGCGATGGGGCTCACCGAGGAGATGCTGCGGCGCGTGGTCCCGGCGGTCACCGGGTCGGACTCCTTCGACTACCAGGGCGCGCGGATCGATGTCTCGCGCGACTTCGCGCGGCTGACCCCGGCGGAGGCGCTGGTGCGGCACGCCGGGTGGAAGCCGTCGGACGTCGAGGACCCGGGGCGGATCGCGGCGCACCTGGCCGGGCTTGAGGGCGAGAAGGCGGGGGCCGCCTCCGCCGGGGAGGACCTCGGGGTCCTGCAGTACCTGCTGTTCGAGAAGGTCGCCGAGCACGCGCTCACGCAGCCGACGTTCATCGTGGACCTCCCGTCGGCCGTGTCGCCGCTGTCGCGCCGCAGCGACGCGGACCCGGCGGTGTCGGAGCGCTTCGAGTTCTTCGTCGGCGGGCTGGAGGTCGCGAACGGCTTCTCCGAGCTGAACGACCCGGAGGTGCAGGCGGAGGTGTTCCGCGAGCAGGCGCGCAAGGCAGCGGGCGGGGACGAGGAGGCCATGCGCTACGACACCGACTACATCCAGGCGCTGGAGCACGGCATGCCGCCGACGGTCGGGGAAGGCGTCGGGATCGACCGGCTGGCGATGCTGCTGACCGACTCGCCGTCGATCCGGGACGTGATCCTGTTCCCGCTGATGCGCGAGCCCGGCGCCTGAGCGCGGGCCGCGCTCAGTCGAACAGGGAGAACAGCCAGTCGTCCTCGTAACGGTCGGGGTCGAGCCTGTCGAGCAGCGGCTGCGCCCCGGCGAGGGCCGGCTCGGTCAGCCCGCTGTCGGGGAAGTTCAGCCTGAGGACGCGCAACGCGTCGTCGGCCGGCTGCTCCAGCCCGGCGCCCCGGTAGGCCGCGACCAGGATCGCCAACGCCTCCTCGTTCGAGGTGCTGTCGGGGAACCCCTCCAGGACGGCCTTGGCCCGGTTGATCGCCGCGATCCAGGCCTCGCGGCTCAGGTAGTAGCGCGCGACCTTCACCTCGTGGCGCGCGAGCGCGTTGATCAGGTAACGCAGGCGCTCGACCGCGTCCGGGCGGTAGACGCTGTCCGGGAACTGCTCGACCAGCAGGGTGAACCGCCCGTGCGCCTGGATCATCTCCTCGCGGTCCCGCTCCGCCGGGTCCTCGTTGCCGAGAAAGTCGAGAAAGCCCCGGTCCTCGCGGAAGTGGGCGAGCCCGACCAGGTAGTGCGCGTAGTCGAGCCGGCTGTGGTTCGGGTACTCCTGGATGAACTTGTCGGCGGCCTGGATCGCCTCGTCGTGGCGCTTCGCCTTGTAGTTCTGGTAGGCGATCTCCAGCAGCGCCTGCTGCGCGTGCTTGCTCTGCGGGAACGTCGAGATCAGGTTGTTGTACTCGGCGATCGCCCCGTCGACGTCGCCGTCGTTCGCCAGCTCGGTCGCCTTCTGGAACTGCTCCTCGACGGTGAGCTCCTCCTCCTCCTGGGAGAACAGCGAGCATCCGGGAAGCCACAGGAGCGCCAGGGCGAGCAGGGCGCGGCCGGCGGCAGCCCCGAGGGCGCCGCGGGCCGGGCCTGCCCGGCGGCCGCGGCCGCCCAAGGCGGCCCGGCGGCCGGCGGATATATGATTGCCTGCCATTTGGATTCCCTATTGTACCGCGATGGAAGACCCCACGAGTTCCTGTCCCGAGGGCGCGTCGCCGGCGATCGCGGTGGCGATCCCGGGCTCAAGCGGCGGCATGCGCCTGGACCGCGCGCTCGCCCTGCTGCTCGACGGGCACTCGCGCGGGACGGTACGGAGGATGATCGAGGACGGGCACGTGCGCGTGGACGGCGAGACGTGCCGCGTGCCGCGGCGCGCGATGCGCGGGGGCGAGCAGGTCACCGTCGACGCGTCGCCCGGGCCGCGGCCGGACCCGGAAGGGAGCCCGGAAGCGATCGGGATTGACGTGGTCGCCGAGCACAAGGGGTTCCTGCTTGTCAACAAGCATCCCGGGATGGTGGTGCATCCCGCGCGCGGCCATCGCCACGGGACGCTGCTGAACGCCCTGTTGCACGCGCACCCGGAGCTTGCCTCGGTTCCCCGCTCCGGGATCGTCCACCGGCTCGACAAGGACACCAGCGGGCTTCTCGTCGTTGCCCGCGATGTCCGGACGATGTCGGCGCTGGCCCGCCAGATCGAGGAGCGGACGCTCGGCCGGGAGTACCTCGCGATCGTCCAGGGGGTGCCCCCGGGCACCGGGCAGATCGGACTCCCGCTGTCCCGGGACCCCTCGAACCGACTGCGGATGGCGGTCGACAGCCGCGGCCGGAAGGCGCTGACGACCTACCATCTCAAGGAGTCGTTCGGCGGCCACAGCCTGCTCGTCTGCCGCCTCCACACCGGGCGGACGCACCAGATTCGCGTGCACCTCGAGTCGATCGGCCACCCGATCATCGGCGACCCGTGCTACAGCCGGCACACGAAGAGGGGGCCGGACGTCCCGTGGCTGATCGGCCGCCAGGCCCTGCACGCCTGGCGCCTTTCGTTGGACCACCCGGAATCGGGGGAGCGCATGT
Organism: uncultured Gammaproteobacteria bacterium; assembly: GCA_964654265.1. GTDB lineage: Bacteria > Pseudomonadota > Gammaproteobacteria > Tethybacterales > CBDBMS01 > CBDBMS01. The sequence continues at coordinate 13,510 of CAZZIL010000242.1, forward strand.
CCTGGGAGTGCGGGATGCCCGACGACATGCGCGCGGCGATCCGGGTCCTGAAAGGGGAGGGAAGTGCCTGAGCTGCTCGTCCACCAGGTGCTGCCCGGTGTGCGCGCGATCACGACCCTTCGGCCGGGCGGCCTCAGCGCCGGGATCCGCGAGGGACTCAACCTGGCCGGGCACGTCGGCGACGACCCCGCAACCGTGCGGAAAAACAGGGACCTGCTCGCGCGACTTCTGCCGTCCCGTCCGGTCTGGCCGCGGCAAGTGCATGGCAACCGGGTGGCCATTGTCGACCGGCGGCGGCCGGCAAGCCCGGAGGCCGACGCGGTGGTGACCAGGGCCAAGGGGGTCGTGTGCGGCGTGCTGACCGCCGACTGCCTGCCGGTGGTCCTTGCGTCTAGGGGCGGGGCGGTCGCGGTCGCGCACGCGGGCTGGCGTGGCCTTGCGGCCGGCATCCTGGAGAACACCCTGGGCGCGATGGGAGGGTCGCCCTCGGGGATTGTCGCCCGGATCGGACCGCACATCGCCCGGGACAGCTACCCGGTCGGCCCCGAGGTCCGGGATGCCCTGGTTGTTGACAAGGGGGACGAGGACGCTTTCACAACGCACGGGAAAAAGGGGAAGTTCCTGTGCGACCTCGGCATGCTTGCGCGTGCGCGGCTGGCCCGGGCCGGTGTCGCGGACATCTCCTCCTGCGGCCTTGACACGTTCCGGATGGGGAGGATCCTCTACTCCGCCCGCCGCGACGGTGCGCGCACCGGGCGCATGGCGACACTGGCCTGGAGGGTGTAGGCCGGGCTATCCGTCCCGGCGGACCCTTTCCTGGAGAATCTTGCTGATCAGGGCCGGGTTGCCCTTGCCCTTGGTCGCCTTCATCGACTGGCCGACGAGGAAGCCGAGCAGCCGCTCCTTCCCGTCGCACAGCTGCCGGAACTGCCCGGCGTGCGCCGCGATGACCGAGTCGACGACCTGCTCCAGCTCGGAGGTGTCGGTGATCTGCCGCAGCCCCTTGCGCTCGATGACGGTGTCGGCGTCGGTGTCGCCGTCCCACATCTCCTCGAGGACGGCCTTGGCGGCCGACCCGGACACGGTGCTGTCCGCCACCCGCCGCAGCAGCCCGACAAGGCGCCCCGGGGAGACGGGCGCCTGGGACGGCGACAGGCCGCTTCGGTTCAGGTGCGCGCTCACCTCCCCGGCGACCCAGTTGGCGCACAGCTTGGCCGACCCCTCGCCGAGCTCGGAGACGGCGCGGTCGAAGTACGCCGCGAGGTCCGGGTCGGCGGCGAGCACGGCCGCGTCGTAGTCGCCCAGGCCGAGTTTGTCGGCGTAGCGCGCGCGGCGCTCCCACGGCAGTTCCGGCATCGACGCGCGCACGGCCGCGACCCATTCGTCGTCAATCTCCAGGGGAAGCAGGTCGGGATCCGGGAAGTAGCGGTAGTCGTGCGCCTCCTCCTTGGAGCGCATCGCCCGGGTCTCGCCGGTGGAGGGGTTGAACAGCCGGGTCTCCTGGACGACGGCGCCCCCGCCCTCGATGACGGCGACCTGCCGCGCGATCTCGTGGTCGATCGCCTGCTGCAGGTAACGGAACGAGTTGAGGTTCTTGATCTCGGCCCGGGTGCCCAGGGTGTCGGACCCCCGCGGCCGCACCGAGACGTTGGCGTCGCACCTCAGCGACCCGTGCTGCATGTTCCCGTCGCAGATCCCGAGGTGGCGGACCAGCTGGTGCAGCCGCCTCGCGTAGTCGACGGCCTCGGCGGCGGAGCGCAGCCCGGGCTCGGAGACGATCTCCAGCAGGGGGGTCCCGGCCCGGTTGAGGTCCACTCCGGAACGGTCCCCGGGGATCTCGTGCAGGAGCTTCCCGGCGTCCTCCTCGAGGTGGGCGCGCACCAGCCGCACGGTCTTCTCCCCGCCGCCGTCGGCGTCGATCCGGATCGACCCGCCGGTGAGGATCGGGTGCTCGTACTGGCTGATCTGGTAGCCCTTGGGCAGGTCGGGGTAGAAGTAGTTCTTGCGCGCGAACTCGGAGCTGCGGTTGATGGTCGCGCCGACCGCGAGCCCGAAGCGCAGGGTCTTCTCGACCACGTCCCTGTTGAGCACCGGGAGCGTCCCTGGCAGCGCGAGGTCGACCTCGCACGCCTGCCCGTTGGGGTCGTCGGAGTACGCGGCCGACGCGTCAGAGAAGATCTTGCTGGCGCTGGAGAGCTGGCAGTGCACCTCCAGCCCGATGACGCTTTCCCACTCGCGGTCAGGCATGTCCCGGCGGCCTCCGTGTGTGCCAGTCGGTGCGCGACTGGTACTGGTGCGCGAAGCGCAGGAGCGTGGCCTCGCTTCGCGCGGCCCCGACAAGCTGCATCCCGATCGGCAGCCCGGCGCCGTCGAAGCCGCACGGGACCGAGAGCCCGGGCAACCCGGCCAGGTTGACCGAGGCCGTGTAGATGTCGTTGAGGTACATCTGCACCGGGTCGGAGACCTTCTCGCCAATGGCGAACGCGGTCGTCGGGGTCGTCGGGCCGAGCACGACATCGCACTGCCCGAGGGCAGTGCGGTAATCGTCGGCGATCAGGTGGCGCACCTTCTGCGCGTGCCGGTAGTAGTCGTCGTAGTACCCGTACGAGAGCATGTAGGTCCCGATGAGCACGCGGCGCTTGACCTCGCGGCCGAACCCCTCCGCGCGGGTGCGCTCGTACATGTCGGCCAGGTTGTCGAAGCTCGGGGTGCGATAGCCGTAGCGGACCCCGTCGTAGCGCGACAGGTTGCTCGACGCCTCGGAGCAGGCGATCACGTAGTAGACCGGGATCGAGTACTTCAGGTTCGGCATCGCCAGCCGCACGACCCGGGCGCCGAGCCCATCGAGGACCCCGACCGCCGCGTCGACCGCCGAGCGGACGTCGGGGGAGAGACCCTCGCCGAAGAACTCGTCGGGCAGGCCGACCGCCATCCCGCCGATCTCGCGGTCGAGGTCCCGCCCGAGGTCCTCCGGCCCCCCCGCCAGGCTTGTCGAGTCCCGGGGGTCGTGTCCCATGATCGCGGACGTCACCCGGGCAAGGTCCTCCGCGCTCCGGGCGAACACCCCGCCCTGGTCGAGGCTCGACGCGAACGCCACCATCCCGTAGCGCGACACGCGCCCGTAGGTCGGCTTGATCCCGCAGATCCCGCAGAACGCGGCCGGCTGGCGCACCGAGCCGCCGGTGTCGGTCCCGATCGCCGCCGGGACAACCCCGGCGGCGACCGCCGCGGCGGAGCCGCTGGAGCTCCCGCCGGGGACCCGCCCGCGGTCCCAGGGATTGAGCGTGCACCCGAAGTGCGAGTTCTCCCCGGACGACCCCATGGCAAACTCGTCCATGTTGGTCCGCCCGACCAGCACGAGGCCGGCCTCGTCGGCACGCGCGACCGCGGTGGCGTCGTACGGCGAGACGTACCCCTCGAGGATCCTCGATCCGCAGGTGGTCTCCTGCCCCCGCACGTTGAAGATGTCCTTGACCGCGTAGGGGACCCCGGCAAGGGGCGGCGCCCGCCCCTCACCAACGGCCGCCTGCAGCCCCCGCGCACGGGCAAGCGCGCCGTCGCGGTCGAGCCGGACGAACGCGTTCAGGTCGCAGCGCCCGGCGCGCTCCAGCGCCTCCTCCGCGACGGCGACGCAACCGCCCGGGTCCTCCCGGACGCGCCGGGCGATCGCCCCGACCGAGTCCCCGGCCGCGCTCACTCGATCACCTTCGGCACCGCGAACAGGTCCCCGTCCCTCTCCGGGGCGTTGCCGAGCAGCCGCTCCCGATCGACGTCGGCCGAGGCCCGGTCCGCCCTGAGCGGCTGGCTGCGGTCCAAGACGTGCGACATGGTCTCCACCGCCGACACGTCCACGGCCCGCATCCGGTCGATCAGGCCCAGGATCGAGTTGAGCTCGCGAAGCACGTCCGCGGCCTCCCCGTCGCCCAGGCGGATGCGCGCGATCCGCGCGATGTGGTCAATGTCACTCCTCTCCAGCATGTCGCCCCTTGTCCCCGTCGGTGGTGTCCTGCGTCTCCGGGTCCGCCCCCTCCGCGTCGTCCCCCTGGCGCGTGTCCGGCTCCGGCGGCCCCATGAACTGCTCGTCGGGGTCGACCGTCTGCATCTCGAGCTGCTCGCCCGTCCCGGTCATGCTCGCCAGCGGCCCGACGCCGACGTACGGCCCGGTCTCCAGCGGCTGCAATTGTGGCATGAACCGGCTGCTGGCGCAAAGCAGGAGGAGGACGGTGAGGAAGATCCCGTTGGAGACGAACAGCCAGTGGGTGGAGAACAGGTCCATGAGGACGCCGGCGAGCGCCGGGCCGACGACGGCGCCGACGGCGTAGACTTGGTAGAGCCGGTTGACCAGAGGGGCGATGTTGTCGCGGCTGGCGAGGTCGGTCGCGAGGGACATGCACATCGGGTAGAGGGTCGGCACCAGTCCGGCGTACGCGAAGATCAAACCGATCAGCACCGGCCACGGGAGGAACTCCCCGGCGATGCCGATCACGAACGAGATCGGCACGGTGACGACGCAGAACAGCTTGATGGTCCTCCTGCGGTCGCCCATCCGGTCCGACAGCATCCCGGCGGGCAGCTGGAACAGGATGTTGCTGACGAGCATGAGGACGGTGACGACCACCAGGAGGTCCTGGGTCAGCTCCAGGCCGCGGCCGAACACGACGACCAGCGAGGAGGTCGCGAGGGTCGCGCCCAGCAGGAAGATGCCGACGAACGACAGCCGGCTGATCTGGAACGCCTCGCGGTACGTGAGCTGGCGGCTCTCCGGGTTGACCACCGGCTCGGGGAAGCGCGAGAAGCACACCGGGATCAGCGCCAGGATCGAGGCGATCGTCGAGATTGTCATCCCGAGGTGCTGCCCGTGGTCGGTCAGGTAGAGCAGGAGCTGGCCGATCCCCAGTCCCACGTACGTGACCATCACGTAGATGGCGTAGAAGCGCCCCTTGGTCTCCTTGTCGGTGACCTGGTTCAGCCAGGACTCGCACAGCACCATGGTGGTGCCGGTGCACAGGCCGCCGAGCACCCGCATCCCGAACCAGGTGCCGGCGTCCAGCGTCAGGGCGGTGACAAGCCCGGCGATCGACGTTCCGGCGGCGGCGATCGCGAAGGTGCGGATGTACGACACCCGCTTGACCAGCCGCACGAACAGGATGCACCCGATGAACATGCCGAGGTAGGTGGCGGAGTTGATCAGGCCGATCACCGTCTTCGAGAAGCCGTGCTCGTCCGCGAAGAAGTTGAGCAGCGACGGGAGCGACGAGTGGTGCAGGTGGATCATCAGCGACCCGAGGTAGATCCCGGTGAGGTTGCGGACAACCGTCAGCATGGCAGGACGCCTGCCAAGGGCGGCGATGGGTGTTTTCCGGGGAGGGGGTGCATGCGGGGACGTACACGCGGTCGGGAATCGGGATTATCAGGCGTGGCGTGGCGATTCGCGCAAAAAAAGTGCGGAACGACTGCCGGAAGGCAGGGTGGGCTGTGGCGAAAAAACACGCGGGGCAGGGCACGGGCAGCGGTGCGGGGACCGGCTCCTCGCAGGCCACCCCGGGGAGCGAGGTCGCGCGTCGACCGACCCCGGAGGCTCCGGAGACCGGGGCGATGCACGCCTTCCACCGGTCCCTGTCGGCCAAACCAAGCAGGGTCGCCCCGCGGCCATGACCCTGGGATCGGGACTTCCCCTGCGCGGGCTTCCGGGTCCTCGCGCGCAGAGATGCTTGGGAAGCCCCCGGCGTGGGTGCCCGGACTCATCCCGGAGGCATGGCCGCAACCCCTCTCTCGGTCGCCAGCTTGGCCGACACGCCAGTCGCTCTCGTCGACTGCCCCGGATGGGCGGACCGGCATCCCGTCACCCCTCGGGGACAGAGGGCGCACACTCGTCGGCAGGTCGGGCGGGGACCACCCTGCCTTTTCCCCGACCGCCCGGTCACCCTGTCTCGTGGGGCAGGGGCACGCGGAAGGAAGACAGGGCTGTCCGGGCGGCAGGTGCACACTCCCTGTCGGTTTGTGCTATACTCCACCCACCATGGGCACGAGGAAGACCGACCCGTTGCAGGGGTTGCGGACGTGGAACGGCAACAACGACTCCGTTGTTTGGGCGGGGTTTGGTGTGCAGTTTGATGCGATGCCCGCCCCCGAAACCCTGGAGAGTCTCTCCGATCTCCATGAAAGGGTGAAGTCGGAGTACCCGCGGTTGCGGGTCAAGTCGGCGGGGGAGGGATCGCAGGGAAGCGCCGAAGACAGCCAGATGCGGGGTTTCCTGTTCAGCCAACCCGACGCGAAACAGGGGAGCGTGCGGCAGGTTTGCTTTGAGGACATGGAAAAGGGACCCTCCAAGTCCTCCCTGATGATAAGGCGGGACGACTACAGTAGCTGGGAAAACACTTGGGAACGGGAGGCCAGCGGCATATTCGGGCTCATGTTGCCCGTGTTGCTCAAGGAGGTCGGGATGACCGAGGTTGAGCTGATCATGAGCAGGCGCTTTGTCTGGGACAGGAGACCCGACAGGTCGTGGTTGGCGAGGACGTTCCGAAAAGGCAGTCCATTGGTGCCGTCGGCGCTGCTCGAAGAGGAGGCGGGTGCGTACAGTGAATTGGTGTACATGAATTCGGTGCAGGACAATGCGGGAAGAGACTGGATGATGGCACACAACGTAAAGATCGAACTGATCCATGACGCGCCGGTTGAAAAATGGGGAGAAGAGTGGATCGACATCCATATTTACCAGACTCTGCTCGTAAGTCTTAGTTCTGAGGGTCATCCCAAAATGCCCCCTCCCGGTGCGAGCGCATCCCCAAGGCACATAAAGAGACGGCTGAACCACTATATGGGCACCCTGCGTCAGGAGAATCTGCGGGCGTTGTCGAATATCCTGAGTGAGACCGCGTGCAGAAAGCTCGGAGTCCAAGGGCGCAATGGCAACGCAGTCCGTTAGTGTCCCCTGGTCGGCGCTTCCCGGCCAATTGAGGCGCCAGTCCCCACGCTCAGGTGATGGTTGGCGTGAGGGTGGGGGGGCACGTGCGTCTGGTCTTTTGGGGGGCGAAGCGGGTCAATCTGCGGAGCAAGCAAAACATGCCGCGCTTCTTCGGATGTTCGCTGATTCTGAAAATCATATCGGGTCCAGCGCTACAGCATCTAGCGGCAGCTCGGAAATTGGGCACATCCGTGTGCGCATCACACACGTCAAGAGTGGGCCATCACCGCGCAGGTGGCAATCGAAGAGTGATCCCCAAGAAGAGACAGTTGGTCAAGGGCACGTCGGGCAGGAGATTCTGATGCATGTGAGCAGTGCTGTAACGCGAGGCTCGCGCAGCTCGTGGGCGGGGAGCGAAGCTGGTCCAAGTGCCGAGGCGCTCCCGATCCTTGAACGAGCGGCAGGGACCGAAACGTACTTGCCGCGCCAAGTATTGTTGGTCGGCACCGATGGGAAAGCCAGGATGATCAGGGAAGAGGATATCGAGTCATGGGAGGGGCCTGTGATAGTTTTGGCTGAGCCCGGAATGGGAAAGACCAGGTTTGCAAAACGGTTGGCCGAGCGCACTGGCGCCCCTTACTTGGATGCGCGCAGGATTGGAGATGGTTTCGAGTTGCCACCCCTGACGCACACTGGTCGCTTGATCATTGACGGGGTCAGTGAAATCCCGAGGTTCCGGGAGGCACGGCCCATTGATGCGCTACTGAGACACTTGGCACATCATCCCCACGCCAACATCGTGCTGACATGTCGATCGGCCGACTGGCAACCGGCTCACAGCGAAGCGATCGCGGATCGCTGGCAATATCAACCGACTGTCTTGACGTTGTTGCCGCTTGAGGACCAGGACATCATGAAACATATTGAGAGGTGCGCACCCGATGCGGACGGCCACCAGTTCATAGCGAAGGCGAGAGAGTGCGGAATTGGGAGTGCGCTAGGCAACCCGATGACACTTTTCTTGCTTATTCATGCCAGTCAAGCAGGCCACTGGCCATCCACGAAGGCGGAACTGTACGAGATTGCATGCGGGCTGTTGGCGGTGACATCCCGTGCGAATGGCAATCCCCACCGAACAATCGGGCTTCCCGTGGAAGTGGCGATTGACTGTGCCAGTCTCGCTTGCGCCTATCTGTTACTCGCGGGCATGAACCGCATTGCACCGACAGCCACGCGTCCCGATGTGCTCTCGAAGGACTGGCTGACCTGCGAGACAATTGATGGAGCCGCTCTCAACGCCGTGCGTTCGTCCGCGCTTTTCAATGTCCCCGGTGACAAAGCGGGAGGAATTGAACCAGTCAGCAAGTGTGTCGCCGAGTACTTGGTCGGCAGATTGCTTGCCCGATCCGTTGCGGAGAACAGGGTGGACATCGGGACAATCGAGGAGCTGTTGCGCACTGGAGCGGGAACTGTCCCGCCCGCCTTGCGCGGGGTGCACGCATGGACAGCGACACTGATCGGCGGTGACAAGGGAAGATTTGTGGAAAGGGACCCGTGCGGACTCTGGTGCTACGGAGATCGCGACGTGCTTTCTGTTCAGGATTGGGCGGCAATTGCCGCGGAGACGAAAGACCCACCGGGCTCCCCGGAATACACAAGGATGGGACTGACATCTTTCACGGGCTGGACCCCAGAGCGAACGGCCCATGCGGTTGGGATCGTTCGTGCATCCCACACCTCCCAAACAGCGGCCCGCTTGGTGTGCGATGTGCTCATCGGCATAGACACCACAACCGGCGTTGATGCGTTGCTGACGAAAGCTGTCTTGGATCCTGATGCCGGCAACAGGGAGATGTGTCTTGCCACCTTGCGCGCGCGCAGGGGTGGTGTTGAGCTGAACCCGCTTCTGGAACGAATGCTCGCGCTGAAGGATTGGGAATCGGTTTGCCTTTCCCTGCGGATTGTGCAGGGGAATGCGCGCAATATCCGAGGGAGGAACGTTGTCCGTGCACTGTGCAACGCGGGCGTGGGCATTCTTCGCGGAAATATGCAGGGGGATACACTGGACATGATGGGGGGGGACGAACTGCTTGATGGCCTGGTGATGCTGGAGAAGATCATTCGCGGCAAGTCCCGGAAGGGGCAGGTGGCGGCGCGAAATCTGGTTGTGCCATTCATCAACGGACTGTTGCATCTTGACCAGCCGGTCAGCTTGAGGACGTGGCTGATGTTGAGACTTGCCCGCCGGACACTGCACAACGAAGACGGTTGGGAGGCTGTCGTCTCCGGATACCTTTCACGCCAACCAAATCTGCGAGTCGCGATCCAACGCGAGTGCGTCTGGTCCGTGCCAGCCGACAAGGTGTTTGAGTCACTTGAGCACCTAAGGGACACGTGCGATGCGTTGGGCGCGACTGGCGCAGACATACGCGTGCATTTGACCAACCTGGAAAGAGAGCGGCCGCGCGATTGGGTGCGCCTGTGGGGGGAGCTTGTGCATTATGGGAAGGTGCATGGAGAGTTGTCACGCTTCATTGACTGCGCCCGTGAACAGGGGACCCGGAACCCTGCACTCGGTAAGGTGTTGCAGGGTGTGTTGAAATCCCGCAGACATCGTTCCCTGGAGAAAACCATGGCCCGATGCCGCGCTAGGCTGGACGCGAAGCGGCAAGAGAGAACCGAGTTTCACGAGTTGTGCAAGACTTCAGCGCACACGATCCGGAAGGGCGAGAACCTTCCCATGCTGAGAACGGCTCTCGAGGCCTACTTCGACCTGCTGGTGGAGAAGAGACATGGATGCGACTCCCCTCTGGAGCGGGTGGCCCATGTGATGGGGCCGGACCGTGTCCCTGATGTGCGTGCCGGAATTGAGGCGGCGGCCTTCGCGTGCGCCGACAAGATGAGTGCGCGCGACATTGCGATCCAGAGCGCCAATTGGGAATTCGGGGATCATGCCCTGTTGCTCCTCGCTCTCTGCCTTGAGCGCACGGTGGACAACGGGGATTTTCGGGACCTCCCTCCCCACATGGTCGAGTCGGCGCTGGCGGCGTTCCATCTCAGCCCCTGGGCAGAGAAGCACCCTAGTTGTGGGGCTGCGCGCTCCCGGCTGGAGGGTTTGGTCCTCTCCGATGCGTACGCCACGACCGACTATTTCAAGACCATCCTCGTTCCCTTTTCTTCTTCGGATAGGGATCTGCCACCGGGTGTTGATCTCTTGCTGCTGGATGAGCGTCACTTGGCCAGCACGCGGGAAGTTGCGCTGGAGTGGGCGGGCAAGGGCACAGACATGCCGGAACGGTTGCGCGAGTGTCTGCTCACCGCGCTGGTTGCGGGGGATGATCGGGTCAGACTTCTCGAACTGACCCGCCGTCTGAAGACACACGCTCGCCGCGGTGACGATGTGCTTGGGGGAATTGCCTTCGCTTTGGAGTTCATGTGCGACTTTGCCAGGCAGCGTCACCGGCTGCGCGAGACCGCCAAGTGCGCCAGGCACAGCGTGCTCTCGATTGTGCATCCCCCGGTCTACACCTCATGCATCGGACACCGAGATGCGATGTCACCCGCGCAGAGCCACTTTGTGGTGAGCGTCTATGCGCGAGCGTGGCCGAGGGTGTACAGCTTGCACTTCGAGTGGGAGGAGGAGGGTCGAAACCCTTGGAAGGTGAGCAATTTCCTTCTGGGAAGAATCCGCGCCTTGGGGAATGACACCTCCAACGTTGCGGAAGCGCTGTTGCGCAAGCTGCTGAAATCAGGTATGATGGGCGGCTACTCGGAGGAGATTCGTGCCGCAAAGAAAACCCAGGACCGACTCCGCAAGGAGATGGCGGGCACACCGCTCGAACCGGAGGCTGTGGGCCGCCTTCTGGGTGCGGGTCCGAAAGCTGCTGACACGGGCAGACGGGCCCAGTTCCTGGGCGCACAGCACGCGGAGATGAAGTAGAATGTCAAGGGCTGGAGACTTGGCGTCCTTTGTGCGCACACTCGGCCAGAGCGTGCGCTGGATGGTCAACTCAACTGACAGGATCCTGGAGACTCCCAGGAACGCGCCCGGGTCCG
>CAZZIL010000243.1:0-1918 GCA_964654265.1 uncultured Gammaproteobacteria bacterium
TCAAGGAGCGGCTACGCTTGCTCGTGGTGATGTGAGGCGCCGCTGTGCCTGTCTGTCACGCGTCTCGGCGTCTTTCAAACTCGTCATTGGTGAGCTGCCACCCATCCTCCTTGTCCGGCTTGAGAGGGTCTTGGGGACACCTGCACGCACGCCCATGCTTCAGTAGCTTGCCCAGGATTCCCGAGGTGATGTCGTCGTTGCCACCCTTCTTGGCGAGGTGTGACTCACGAAAGATGCCGGTGCGCCTGCTGATTTCGGCCGCTCCGATGCATCTCCCCTGGTGCCTTGCCTCCAGCAACGCGTCAAGCACCGCCTCCTCCAGGAGAAACTCGCCGATACGCGCGATCTGTTTCGGTCGGATGTTCATTCCTTGCCCCTGTCCTTGAGTCGTTTCCTGGCAATCTCCAGGTAGTCTTGGCGGATCTCGATGCCGACGCAGCGGCGGTCGGTGTTCCGGCATGCCACGGCCGTGGTGCCACTCCCGAGAAACGGGTCAAGCACCACTTGGTCGGGAGACGAGAAGAGGCGGATCAGGTGCTCGATAAGCGGCACGGGCTTCACCGTGAGGTGCCCGTTGTACCGCTCCCTCTGGGGTTTTTCGACCCCCATCACGGTTGAGGGAGAGCTGCCGTTCAGTCGCTCCGCGGGATTGATCAGCCCCGTGCGATGCTCCATCCAGTTGGTGACATGGGTGCCCTCGCGGGGTTTTTGCACCAGCACCATGACCTCGAACTGGGGCCGCAGCTGCGGGGTCTTTCGCCCTCCCAGGGTCTCCAGCAGGCGCTGCTTCTCCCGGTCGCTCCGATCCATCCGGCGGACGAAGTGATCCATGGAGAAAGCCTTGAACTGCGCCTTGCGGGTGTAGTGCCACGCGTAAAGGTCGCGCACCTCCAAGCCGGCGTCCTCCAGGCCGACGGCCATGCGGTGCGACAACCTGGGCTGGCTGAAAACCACTCCGAAGGCGCCCGGCTTCATCACCGGGAGGACGGCCTTGCCGAACTGTCCCATGAACTCCTGCAGTCGGCGGCCCTGCCTGGGGTCGAACTTCATGCCGGGCGGCAGGCCGCCAATCACTCCTTGGCTCCTGTTCTCACCCTTCTTCCAGTCGGTGTCGAGACCATCGAGGAAGTAGGGGGGGTCGGTCACCACGAGATGGACACTGTTCCGCTCCTCCTCACCCAGGCGGGCCAAGCAGTCGCCCAGAACGAGACGGACGCGTTCCCCGCTTGCGGGGTCGGCACGGTCCGCGACCACATCCGGACTCGCGTGTGTGGACGTGTGGGGAACGCCTAGGCTGATGTCAAGCTGTGCCATCTCCCGTTCTCTCTTCTTCCCGTGCCCTTAAGGAACAGAGTTTGCCACAAGGCGGGCGCAACCCCACACCTCCGACGGCGTGGGGGCCATTCCGGGTTCGGGATGTTGTTTTTTTCTGACAGATTCCGCGGTTGCGGGGGGGCCGCCGAGTCTGCCCCGGCGTTCTCCCCGGGGCGGGCGCAGGTCGCCAGGGGATGGCACACTGTTGAGATAGGGACGTCGACTGTCACTGGCGCGGCGATCGCGGTCTCGGGACGGTCGCCTTGGGATGTTCCCCGGTCGTTGCGGGATGCCAGTTCACCGGGGGTTCGGGGGTGTTTGCGTCTCGTCACCGGATGTCGCGCCCGGGGAAGGTCGCACGGGATAGAATGGGGCGTCAGATTGCAGTGACCATTTTGCCGACAGCGGGGCGGGACGGAGCCCGGCCGTGGACACCGGGACCGGCGGCGCCGACTGGCCGGGTCCGCCCCCTCCGGGGGATGTCGTGATGCGCGGCCATCGCCGCCTCAGGGAGCCCAAGCGCCTGCTCGCGGAAAGGGAGCTCCGGGCGCGCGCAATGCGCGGCGACGCGGCGGAGCAGTATTCCTGCGCCATCAAGTTCGAC
>CAZZIL010000244.1:0-1738 GCA_964654265.1 uncultured Gammaproteobacteria bacterium
ACGGCCTGCACAACCTCGCCCGGCTGGTGGCCTAGAATCCCCCGGTGAAGGAGACTGACATGGGAACGAAGACCAACCGCAAGGCTACCCGGAAGGGCACTGACCGGGGCCCCGGTCCCCGGGGTCCCGGGGACCCTCGCCTGGTAGCTGGGGCGAATGGCCTGAAACGCTCGCACCCCTGAGGGTGCGTTGCGCTGTGGCGCTCGGTTTCGCCTTGGCGTGCCGGCGGTCCGGGCGGGGTTGGGGCATGGCGCGTCTGCGCCAAGCCGTCCGATCTCCCGCACCCACGACCCGTTGCGCCGGGACCGGACCGGGGTTTGGGTGCCCGCCCGCTTCGCGGGCGCACGGCCTTGTGCACGCGCCTCACCGGGACCGGCGGTGGGGCCACCCGAGAAACGCCCCCGTCGGCGACGGGCGCAACACGGTCCGGTCGGGTGCCGGTTGGTCCTTCCCGCGACCGGCGCAGGCGTCGGCCAACCCACTGAGCGCGAGGGGGACCCACGGTGTTCAGGCCAGCCGGCCCAGGTGTGGGCATCCGGGCGCGCAAGTGGCGGCGCCCAGCAGGGTTCTGGTATAGTTAGGCCTAGCATGGAGACCCCAAAGGACACGCAACCGAGCCAGGAGCTTGATCCGGGCGTCTCGGCGCACACCCGGGCCGTGGCTGTGCGCGCGACAGAGCGAGCGGAGCTGTTGCAGAAAAGGCCGCCCACTAACAGCTTGCCGGTGCGGACGGAAAGAATCGCCGAGGAGGTCGCCGTTCTGATAGGGCTGATCGGCCATCTGCACAGCGCGATCTGCGACATCGAGAGGAGACTTTCATCGCAGTCTCCCCCGGAGCCGCCTCCAGCCCCTTGAGTTGACTCGGTGAGTCCCGGTGGGCGGCGGCCGCCCCGCCTGCCCGCAAGGTTTCCGGTTGCCACTGACCCACCAGGTCATCGTCATCGCCGCGGCGACCGCCGTTCGTCGGCTGGCGCCGGGAGGACAGGAGGGCGATCGACCGCCAGGGGATGGCACCGCCATCAAGAAGCAAACGGCCGAGACCGCGGCCGGGGAAACAGCGAGGGCAACGAGCAAGGAGCGCGGCCAGACGCTTGCTCACGACATTGGTCTCTCGCGCCAATGCCTGGAAGGCATCGCGTCCGAGACCGCCGCTTACGGAGGTGTCCTACGGCAGCTTGATGAGTGTGACGACAAGCGCGGTGATGGCTAGGCTGTATCCCGCCCCCCACATCACAATGCTGGCCTTCACATCCTTGATCTCGGCACGGAACTCCTGCCGCAGCTTCCCGGTGTCGCCACGGACAGTCGCGATCTCGGCACGGAACTCCTGCCGCAGCTTCTCGGTGTCGCCACGGACAGCCGCGATCTCGGCACGGAACTCCTGCCGCAGGATCATGATGTCGGCCTTGCTGGCACCTTGTCCGACAGCGTGAAGCTGCTCGTTCACGATCGCCTCGGCGTGCGCCTCCTCGATGCCGGTCTCCGTGAGACGGCGAACTCCGGCGTACGTGTCATAGAAGGGTTGCGATCCGGACGCCCCGCCTCCGTTGTGCATCTCGTGCTCGTAGTTTCTTTCCCAATTCATCGCAGTACCCAGACCTCGCCACGCCCCGGAAGCATACCCCACCGGTGGCACGGTCTTGACGTGGTCCAACACATTTGGCAGGAATGCCAGCTGAGGGGCGGGGGGGATTGTAGCATCCCTGAGTTGCGCGGGGCTTCCCGGGTCACGCACTGC
>CAZZIL010000245.1:0-6624 GCA_964654265.1 uncultured Gammaproteobacteria bacterium
GTGGCCACGGCGGGTGCGGGCACCCACACCGGACGCGCCCACTTCGCGGACGTGTTCGCGTCGGGGGCGGGGAACGCCGTGTTGCGCGGCGGCAGCGGCAACGATGTCTACGAGCTCGCGCGCGGCGGGGGCGACGACACCGTTGACGAGGCGCACGGCAACGCCGCCGGCAGTGGCGGCGACGCGATCCGGTTGGCATCGGGGATCACCAAGTCGGATGTCGACCTGGAGGCATCGGGGGACGATCTCGTGGTCCGCGTCAACGCCGGGGGCGGGAAGGCGGCCGCCAGCATGCGCGTGACTGGTCAGCTTGGCACCTCGTCGGCCGCCAAGGTCGAGAGCATCGAGACCGACGACGCCGTGCTGCTCGCGCGCAACTACCAGATGTTGCTCAACGAGATCGCGGCCTTCCGCGCGGGGACCTCGTCCTTCGGCTCGCTGGATCAGATCCGCGACCACTACTGGGACGACCGTGACCAGATCACCTTCCCGACCACTTGACCGGAGGCTGATGTGTCGGAGGACAGGCCAACAGGGACCGAAACGGACGGAGATGGCGTTGCCGAGTCGGAGCAGATCAGCATGCGCAGCCGCCGGAGCGAACTCGAGACCGTGGGCACGGTCGGCCTGCTGATGACGGTCAGCCCGGCCCATCAGCACAGGCACGTGCACAGTCTGTGGACCAGGGTGCTTCCGCCGGCCCGTGCGGGCCAGTACAGAGTGTGGGTCGACAGCGAGGGTGAGCCGGTCGGTTTTGTCTCGTGGGCGTTTCTCCGCGAGGAGGCGATTGCGCGAATGCGCGAGGCGCCGTACGACCTGTTGGCGGATGACTGGATCGGCGGGGAGACCGCGGTGGTCCAGGACGTGGTTGGCCCTGTGGCCGAGTCCGTTCTGTTGCGCCTGCTGAAGGAGCAGCTGTTCGCGGACCGCCCCCTGTTTGTGGTGGAGCGCGACACGGAGGGAAAGGCCCTGCTTGTGGAGGTCCCCGGGGAGAAAGGGGAGTACCCCGAGGAAGACCCCGAGGGGGATCCCCTCGACACGGGCGAGGAGGACCCGGAGGAGGACCCTGATGAGCCCACCGACACGGACGGGGAGGACCCGGAGGAGGAGCCCGCCGACACGGACGGGGAGGCGGGGAGAGACCCTGCCGACCGGAGGGAAACGTGACCTCGCCGGTCCACGGCTGCGGGTCCCACCTCGCCGTTCTCGGCGAGGGTCTCCCACAGTTGGGCCGGATCCTCCACCGAGGGAGCCCTGCCCCTTCCCGGGCACTTGACCAAGGAGCGGAATGATGTCGGAGTACGAGCCAACGGAGACCTCGGCGTCTCGGGACGACACCGCCCGGCGGGAGCGGATCGAGATCCGCCGCCGGAGCGTCCACCAGACGGTGGGCGGGGTCGCCCTGTTGATGGCCATCAACCAGCGTCTCTGGGGCAAGCACATCCGGTGCTTGCGGACAGAGATGCTCCCGCCGATCCGCCTAGGCCAGTACCAAGTGTTCCACGATGACAGGGCCAACCTCACCGGCTTTGTCGCGTGGGCGCTTCTCAGCGAGGAGGTGATTGCGCGACAGTGCGAGACGGGGGGCGTTCTGTCACCGGAGGAGTGGCGCAGCGGGGAGACCGCGGTGGTCTGGGACGCGATTGGTCCCGGGGGACTCGCCAACCTTGCGCGAACGCTGAAGGCGAGACACTTCGCCGACCGCCCCCTGTTCATCTTGGGTCGCACCTCGTCGGACGGGAGAGGTCGGCTTGTGGAGGTCTCCGGCGAGAGCGGAGGGAGGGTGGCGGCAGGGACGGACCCGACCGAGCTTGTGATCGAGGACGTGAGCGAAAGGTACGTTTGACGGGGAGGAGTCATGGGCGAAGAGAAGAAGGCGTCAGGCGGTCGGGAGGTCATCGGCCGCGCCTTTGGCGAGGCAGTGGCCTTGATGGTGGCGTCACCAAAGCACAAGAGCCTGTTCCTCTCCGACCTGGAGTGGGCACTGATGCCCGCGGTCATGTTGGGTCAGTTCAGGGTGTTTCGCATGGGCGAGGACGATCGCCCTGTGGGAGTGGCGCTTTGGGCGTTCCTGGACGAGGAGTCGGAGGCCCGCCTGACGCAGGCGGGGAAGCTGCGCCCGACCGACTGGAAGTCCGGCGACAGGCTGTGGCTGGTGGAGATCGTGAGCCCCATGGGCGGCGCCGACAAGATGCTGGCCAACCTGAAGCGGACCGTCTTCGCCGGGAAGGCGTTCCACTACCACGTGACGGACCCGAAAGGGGTGCGTCGCGTTGTCGAGGAGCGCGGCGATGACTCGCCGGAGAGTGTCCCCCCGAAGTCGGATGGGTAGGTTGCTTGTCAACTACTACGCGAGTCGGCCGTGGGACGGCGGGCACCTGAACATGGTGGTGGAGACCGCCGCCGGCAGCGAACGCTACGGGATCAACCAGGACCTGGATCTGCGTGGCTTCATCTTGGGCAGCCGTTCGCGACCCCGTTCCCTGTCGGCGGAGCCGGACACTAGGGACGCCCCCCTTGTCTCATGCCAGATCGACCGGGCGGACGAGGACCTGGCGGATGTCAGGGACTCGTTGCGCGCGCACGATGAGGGCGAGCAGGCGCGCGGATACAGCGTGCGGCTGCTCAGGTGGCGCAAGGGGGTGAGCATCGACTTCGAGCGGTCGAACACCTGCTCGGACCTGCCGTTCCTGCTGCTGGATCGCGGACTCGTGACCGCCCCGGAGCTTGCGGGGTTTGTCGATGCGTTGCGCGCCCACCCGATGCCGACCTACACCCGGCTGTACCTGCTCGCGAAATGGGAGCAACGCGAGAGCGGCAAGGACGCGCGCGACGTCTTCCAGGACATGTTCCACCGGATGGCGCGCTCCCATCCGCAGGTCTTGGGCGCCCAGTCGGATCTGTTCGCCGGCGGCGGGGTTGCCTTCTCGGGCGGGGGCAGCCACTTCTTTCTCTACCCGGACGGGGAGGGGGAGCTTTGCTGCCGTCACGACTGGCAGCCGCAGCTGGACGCCGGGTACATGGTCGAGTTCGTTGTCTCGACCGGGCTGTTGCGCGTGATTGATGGCCGGAGGTTGCCCGGGAAGGATTCGGATCGCCTGCTTCAGGCGGGGATTGACGGGGGCTTTGCCGTGAGAAACCGCCTGCGCTGTGTTGTCGTGGGCGGTGAGAGGCGGTACGAGACGGATAGCGGCAAGCTGGTGGCGACAAGCCGGGGGGAGTCGGGCGGTCCGGCCTGATCCGCGGGGTCGCCGGGACAGTGTGCGGCGCGCTTCTTCTCGCCCGCCGTGCCAGAACGCACATCCGGCGCCCGGTGGCACCAGCATGCGTGATCGAGCTGCCGCACCTTGCGCAGGTCGAACCGCGGTGCCGAAGAACGGCGGGCAAGGGGTCGTTGTGCTTCAGCGAGCGGAACGCGCTCTTGGTTTGGGGGTTGGCGCGATGTCCCGGTCAGCGGACCGTCTCAGGCAAGCGTTCACGGCGTGCGCGCGCATCGTCGGCCCGTTGTCGGCGTGCACGGCGAGGGTCTCCGTGCGCCACCTCGTGTTCCTCGAACGCCTGCGTGAACAGCGCCACGGCGTGTGCTACGTCCGATGTTTCGTGCGCTGCCACCGCGACGTTCTTCGGGCCGTGGAGGGGCATCGTCACGAACATCGCGTGGAAGTGCCCGCTGACCGTCGCTGGCAGCAGAGTGATGCCCCACGCCCACACTTGGTTCGGGCCGCGCGCGCAGCCTCGACGGCCGCGGCCGCGGCACCTGCAGTCTGGTGGACGGTCGGCGTGGCAACCGCGGCGACCGTTCGCGTCCAGACGACCGGAATCGTTTCGTGGCGCGGTGCCGGGGCTTGTCGGTTCGGGACCGTTACCCGTCGTCGCACGCGGTGGAGCGTTTCGGTGAGGGGTGCGGGGGTCGATCTCGTCGGAGACGCCTCGGTGCGGCTGACGGCGGTGGGCCTGTGGTCGACGGTGCCGCGTGCAGCTCAGGCATCGCGCCCGCCGCACTTGCCGCGTGGCGAGTTGGTTCGGGTCGATGCGAGCAAGCACGAGTGGGTGGCGGGCCGCCGTTGGGTGTTGCAGGTGTTCGTTGACGGCGCGACGCTGAAGATCCTGCACGCGCGGTTCGCCCGGCCGGGGTCGTTCGTGCGGGCGTGGCAATGGTGGGGTTCCGCGACCTGAACCGCGCGGCGGATCGCGCGGTGTCGCGTCGGCGGACGGGTCACGTTCCGGGACCGGACCACCCTTGGTGACGAGAGCCACCGGAGTGACCGCGGCGGGTCCCGCCGGCCGGGACCCGGTTCCCTGTCCGACCAGTCGACAGTGCCGCGCCTGCCGGGGATGCCCGGGGGCTGATGGTCGGATGTCTGGGCTTGCGTCCCGGTGTCTTGCCGGGGAGAGGCGAGGGTCGCCTTTACACAGACTCCGCGCGCGCCCGCCTCACTTTGGGGTGGGGCCATCGGAGCGCATGCTCACTGGCCCGCTTGTTGCCCGCGCTCGACACCGTCCACTTCCCCAGCGACCCGCCCCGGTCGACGGCCACCACCGACATCGAAGGCCCGGTCGCGCGGATCGCCCTTGCCAGGACATCGCCGCTTGCGAAGACCCCGCCCCGATGGACGTTCTTTTGGGGACGGCGCGCGAGATCCCGACCCGCCGACATGCCGGCGCCTTGGCCGGACAGGGCAGACCCGTGCCGGCTATCGCCCGCGCTCCAGGCCGAGGTTTTGCGCGACCGAGTTGCCGAAGGCCGATCCGTCCTGCCTGGTGGCGTTGGGGATGTAGCGCGAGTACACCTTGAACAGCATCTGGGTGTTGGAGTGCCCCAACTGGCGCGCGACCCACTCGGGGTTCTCTCCCGAGGCCATCCACAGCGAGGCTGTGGTGTGGCGGGTTTGGTAGGGCCTGCGCTCCTTCAGGCCAAGCCGGCGGAGCAGCGGGTACCAGACGCGCTTGGTGACGTTGCCGTGGGCAAGGGGCTTCCCGCACCTCAGGCAGAACACGTACTCGCTGCGGTGCCGCGTGTCTCGCTCTTGTGCGCGGAGAGCCTGGCGGACGGGCTCGGACATCTGGACGGCACGCTGTGAGCCGGCGGTCTTGGTGGTCACCTGTTGCCCGTTCACGATGGCCTCGCAGACGATGATCTCCCCGCGCGCGAAGTCGACGTTGTGCCAGCGCAGGCCATCGATCTCGCCGGTCCTCAGGCCGGTGAGAAAACGGACGGTGTAGTAGTTCCTGAAGTCGGGCCTGACGTTGTCAAGGATCAGGGAGATCTCGGCCCAGGTGAACGGGTCGACGGGCCTCATGGTCTCCTTGAGGGGGGCGATCCCCTCGGCCGGTGAGACGAACCCGTGGCGGTGGCCCGCCTCCTTGAGGATCGACTTCAGGGTGCCCATGACCTTGTTGATGCGCTTGGCGCCGGGAGCCTTGCGGGCGCCGCTGTACTTCCCTTGGCCGAGGTCGGCGCGGAACTGGTAGACCTGATCCCGGCTGATGGCGGCGATGCTTGTCTTGCCGAAGCAGGGCAGCAGGCACTGGCGCAGGTTCTGTCGCACGGTGGCGGCATGGGATGCGCTCCACTGGACCGCCATCTGGCTGTGCCACTGTGCCGCGAAGTCGGCGAAGGAGGGTGTGCGCGCGGTCTGCCCCCCAAGCAGCCGCTCGTACACGAGCACGTTCTTGCTCGCGGGGAAGTGTCTCCTGTAGTCGAACCTCCCCAGGGTGATCTCGGCCGCGATGACGTCAAGGACGCCCCTCATGCGCCTCCGGTTGGCGGGGGTGTCGCGCAGGGCGGTCTGCTCGCGGAAGCGCCACCCCAGCGCCCTGAAGTTGAACCCCAGGGTGTTGGTGTCCTTTCTCACGAAGATGCTAGCCATGGCAGACACCTCCGTTGGCCATGGGGATGCTCAGGCCGGCGCCCAGGGAGTGCTTGCTCATCTCGGCCTCGACGGCCTCCCAGATGTAGAGGGTCTTCCTCCCCCCGAAGGGGCGGATGTAGTGCACCCCCTCGAGAAGGACGCTGTCCTTCAGCTTCTCGCGGATCGTGCGGGCCTCGAACTTGATGCGCCCGGCAAGCTCCTGCGTGGTGAGGTAGGTGGCGTTCACTGGAGTCTCTCTGGTCGTCATTCGTCAAGCACACTTGTCATTATACAGCCGAAATGACATTCTGGTTGCCAGATGTCTCCCTGGGTGTCGATTTGGGCGATCTGTTGTATAATTGACAACAGCACGGCACAGGGAGGGTCGATGGTCAGGTACAGGTTGGCGGAGCTGATGAGCGAGAAGCGTTTCCGGGACGGTCAACGCGTCACGCTTGGCATGATCGCCGAGGCGACGGGGATCACCCGCACCACCCTCTCGAACATCGTCAACGTCCGCGGCTACAACACCTCGATGGAGATCATCGAGAAGCTGTGCCGGTACTTCGGCGTGGAGGTCGGAGAGATGGTCAGCTTCGTGGATGACCCGCGGCAAGCTCCTCCGAAGTCGGCCAAGAAGCGCGCCCGGAAGTGACGGGCAGGTTCGCGGGCCTTCGGGAGGTGCCCGGTCCCCGGCTTCCACGGGCAGGAGTGTCACCCTCGCGGTCCGGCGAACTCCCTTTTGCGGCAAGGACTCGGCCCGCCCCTTGGG
>CAZZIL010000246.1:0-3554 GCA_964654265.1 uncultured Gammaproteobacteria bacterium
GTGCCGCGCCCAATCCCCCGTCGCTATTGGGTCCCCGGCATTTTCTAACACTTCAATTTCAGGGGGCAATCGCCATTCTAGGGGTGCTTCGTCGGTGTCCCGAACAGGACCGGGAAGTCGTTGAAGACAGGCTCCCAGTCCCCGCCGTGGGGAAACCGAATGACGGTCAGTCCGTTGTCCTCCAAGGTGTCGCGCAGCTCCTCGTCCGTCTCCCCCTCCTGGGCATCGCGGTCCGGTCCGTCGACGAAAATCGCGGCTCCCTCCTTCTGGTAGAGGAAATCGGCCACCACCCCGCACCCCTTTATCTCGAACCGGGAGTGACTCGGAAGGTTCCGGCCAGTGTGCTCGACATGCCGAAGCCACTCCCGGTGTTCCGCCGGAAGGTCGGGCGCGTCCAGCGCCGAGAGCCTTTCCTTGGGGGAGTCCGGAGACGGACCGATCTCCACTGTGGCCTCCAGCCAAGGCCGCAGAATGTCCGGGAGCAGCTTGCGGTCAAGCAGGCGATGGTCCCCTTGGTTGTAGTAGGAGAGCAGGCAGTCATAGCAGGCGGCCTCGCACTCCTCTTTGAGACCGTGATCGGCGGTCCCGCCACCTCCCTTCCCGTCCGCGTCGGCGAACCGCCGGTCCTCGCCGGTGCCCGGGTCGAAGTGGGCGATCTCCAGGGCCTGCCTGGCGACCTTCGCGATGGTGTCCGGCTCCTCCACGAGTCGGCGAAGAACGCCGGCGCCCCCCTCGGCATCCTCGTAGAGCAGGATGTACTTGCGCTTGTCGGCGCGCGGGAGGGCCTCTGTCCGGAGCTCGCGATCCTCGACCTGGAAGTGGACCTGGATGGCAACCTTCATGGCCGCCTGAAGCGACGCCATGGCCTCCCGGGAGAGCTCGGTCGCCGGCTCAAGAAGGAGGCAGTTGCGCGCGTCCTCGACGTACGGGACCACCCGCTCCCGGCGCGGCGACATGGGGTCCTCGGGGTCGTTGTCGACCTTGGCCCTCTTCTCCCAGAAGCCTCGCTCGATGTCGAGCAGGAAGCCCTTTTCCTCCTGTCTCTGCCGCCTCCGCCACCCGAGATTCATCTTCCAGATGGCGGCGCCGTGCCCGTAGACCAGGTTGGCGAGACGCGTGCCGTCACCGGAGACCACGGATGCCGGTTGAGCGGACCGGATGCCCTTGCGCTCCGCGAAGCGAATGCCGGTCGCAATGTCGAAGCCTTGCCGGGACCGCTCCTCCTCGTCGGAGCTGATCCGGTCAAGCCGCCGGGTGGAGACGTTCTCCATGCGGAACAGGTTCTCGTCTGCGGGCGGAAGCTCGTCGTCGCAGAGCTCGCACAGGTCCGGTCCCGGGTCGTCCTTGAGGGGGTGGACATACCCGCAGGACTTGCAGCGCACTGCGCGCCGCTTGACACCTGGGCCGCCTCCCTCCTGCACTGGCAGGATCACCTTGTTGGTCTGGTAGCGCGAACCCTCGTGGTAGATGATGCTGTTGGGGCCGAACTCGCTGATGGCGACAAAGCGCGGCTGTGTGAGGAACTCGTCCACCCCCTTCTGGTGCTGCCGCCCCGGAATGAACGCGGACAGGGGCAACCGGGGGAAGTTGTAGCCGGGCAGGAACCCCTCGCACGCGAAGTACCGGTAGCTGTAGAAGTCCGAGCTGGCCCGGTGCCGGGTCTCAAGCAGGAGCTTGAGCTGGGCCTCAGCCTCGGCCCGCAACCGCTTTGCCTGGTTCTTGTCCGCCGGTCCCCGCGACGGGTCGAGGATGATCTCCTGTTGCCGCCTCGACTGCCTCAGGGCGGCAAGGTAGAGTCCCCTCCACCGGTCGCAAGCGCGGTCAAAGCTGTCGGGCAACTGCTCCAGGACCTCGTCAAGCCACCCCTTGGGGTCGGCCGGCCGGATCATCTCGTCAATCTCCTTGCCGAGCGTGCGCCAAGCGTGGGTGCGCGCCTGCCTCATCGTTGACTCGCGCCGCAGCATCTCGGCGATGTTCGCCAAGAGGGGCAGGCCGGTCTCGTGCTTCATCAGGTCAAGCACGCTCTCGAGTGTGCTGCCGAGCGTCATCCCCGACTTCTCCAGCCAGATCGCGTGGACATGCGCGCGCACCAGGTCCTCGTTCCGGAGGTCGACCCTCGGGGTGAACACCTCGCCAGCCACCATGTCGGAGGGGTGCCTGAAGAAGTACTGGTCGTGGGGACTGCCGGTCGTGCAGTAGGAGAAGACGAAGGCGGGCTGCCCACTCCGCCCTGCGCGCCCGCCGCGCTGTGCGTAGTTCGCCGGGGTCGGGGGGACGTTCCGCAGGTTGACCACGTTGAGTTGCGCGATGTCGACCCCAAGCTCCATCGTGGGGGAGCAGTAGAGGGCAGGGAGCGTTGCCGCCCTGAACTGCTCCTCCCGCTGCTCCCGCACCTCCGACGGCACCTGGGCCGTGTGCTCTCGGGCCTCAAGGTTCTTCAGGTCGTCATTCCTGCCCCGGTAGAGTCTCAGAAAGAACTCGTTCGGCCTCTCCCCCTCCTCGGGCACGGACCGGACCCGGGTCGGGTCGTGGTAGACGCGCTCGCCTTTCCCCTCCTTCCAGACAAAGGCGGAGGCGTTCAGCAGATAGCCGCAGGCGCCCTCCGCCGGCGCGACCTTCTCGCGGCTCAGCAGGCCGGGGACCACAAGCGCGTCGCACAGCTGCGGAAGGATCTCCTCCGCCTCCGGGATGGTCACCCGCCCACCGTGGCGGGCGAACCTGCCGGACCTTCTGAGCCACTCCCCGAAGCCTCCCCGCGGGGAGACGTAGAGGTGACCGTCAAACTGTTCGAGCGCGGGCGGTCTCGGACCGGGAACGGCCAGTCGGGACTGCCGAAGCTTCTCGCGGTCGTCCAAGGACCACGGGTCGGCGAGCCTTTGGCGAGAGAGCTCGCGGATGCTCTCCTGCGTCGTGGGGTCGAGATAGCCGACGCGGATGGCCAGCCCTTGCCGAAGGTGGTCGAGCAGGACCCTGCACGCCATCAGGCGCTCCTCGGGAGACGCCTTCGCCAGGACCTCATGGCGGCCTTTCCACTCGTCTCCGGATTCGCAGAACTCCTCCAGCGACTCGTACTCGAACTCAAGCAGCCCGCACTGCTCCAGGTTGGGCGAGGTGATCCGCCACCCGCGCTCCAGGTCGGAGTAGATCCGGTAGCCCAACACCTCCCGCAATGCGCGCCGGGTCTCCTCCAAGGCCCGGTACTGGACCTCCGGGTTCGACGCATAGAGCCGCAGGGGAAGGTCAAGCGCCTCGAACACACGCAAGGGGAGCTGGTCGTGGCGGATGCCCGCCGGACCTGCGCGGGAGACGGCGCGCCAGAGGGCCGACCGAAGCAGGGCGGCCCGGACGAAGTCGTTGAAGTGCCCCGCCTGAAAGGACGCGTCCTGCCGGTTGTCGGTGAAGCTGAGCAGCTTGCGGGCCTCCGCGTCGAGCTCGGTGTCGGCGCGCAGCTTGTCCAGCGCCGAGAGGGTCATCACCGTGGTCGCCGTGCTTCTGCCCTCCGAGCCCAGCGTGGCCAGCTTGGGAAAGTCTGACCTTTGGCGGGGGCTGTGGGC
>CAZZIL010000247.1:0-4156 GCA_964654265.1 uncultured Gammaproteobacteria bacterium
GAGACCAAGCAGTACTTCCGGGACATTGTCGAGCCGTACCTTGAGAGGCGCGCCGACAGCGTCCACGGAATAGACGTCCTGCTCACGCGTCCCGGTCTTTCCGATGTTGCCGGGCAGCTGTCCCATGAGTGGATGAAGGCGCACCCCGGGTTGCCTGAGAGCACATTCGGGCACCTTCTGACCCTTGCGCGCGCAGGTCGCGCGCACGCCAAGGTCGCCAGGTTTGTGAGATCCAAAGTCAAGAAGGGCAGCGGGCCACCCTTGGGAGACCGCGACAATCTCATGTGGGCCGCCTTCGAGTTCGATTTCCCGCGGCAGCGCCGGGCAATCGCGGAATACGCGCACGAGAGCAAGGAGCACTTCTGGAGATTTTCGGAATCGCTGAAGCACATGGGGGACCCGAAACCCGAACAGATTCAGTTTGTCGTGGAGACATTCGCGCCCGTATGGCCCAGGACGGATTACCCTGGCGGAACGCGGGTGGGAGATCGCCATCCATGGGAGGCAAGTTTCGCCATCATCGACCTGATCGGGACGCTGGAAAACGACATGTCGAAGGAGGCCACCGATGCACTGGCCCACCTTGCTGGTCTTGCCCAGCTGGGCGGATACGACCGCCACGTTCAGAACGCGTACTCCAAGCAACGGAGAGGCCACCTCGACCTAGCGGAGGCCCCTCTCTCCTTGGATCAGGTGCGCAACGCGTTTCTCGAGAGGAACCCTGTCGGGCACAGGCACCTCCTGGCCATCGTCATGGACGCTCTCGAGGACATCCAAGACCACATCAGAAACTCCGAGACAGACGAGATCGAGGTCTACCGGGCCGACCCGAAGAAGTCGCGCGAGAACTACTGCAGGGATCGCATAAAGGAGGCGCTGACGCGCGAACTGGGCAAGCACGGCGTTTCCGTGGTCCCGGAGGCGCACATGCCACGCGGGAAGAGGGCCGACTTGCTGTGCCAGTTCTCCGACGATCTGCGTGTTCCCATTGAAATAAAGATGGGCACGAGTCGTGACGTTTGGAGCGCGCCAACGGAACAGCTGCCGAAGTACGCGAGAATTTGCGGCGCCAACCGCACGGTGGTCTACCTCGTGCTATGGTTCGGCCAGGCACTGGGGGGCCAGCCAGCCGGACGCCTGTCCCCGGACAACCGGCGTCCACAATCCCACCGCGAGCTCAAGGAAATGATCGACGAGTGCACCCGCGACGTCCCATACAACCTGAGGACGTTCGTGATGGACTTGTCGGGGGATGAGGAGAGCCGAGAGGACTTGGGCGAGACAGTCGCCCCGAGTCGTCCCCCCAGACATCTGGTCGGCATTTCCGGGGAGGCGAGACCATGACCATCCTGACGTTCAGGCAGAGAGTATTGCAGGCCAAGGTGAACGCACTCGATGCCGGCTTCGATGGCCTGAACGCGTTCCGTTTTGAGAATCTCGTGGAGCAGGGCGCCAAGCTGTCTCTTGACGACAGGGCGCGCGCGGTTTACGGCGGATGCCACCAGTGCGTCACAATCATTGGGCACGGCAGGGTTCCGCTTCGGGAGGCGATCACAAACCCTACGGTTGCCTGCGTTCCGGCCGTTCTCATGCGCCTGCTCCTTGAGTGGTTTGCCAAGGCGCACTGGCTGTTTCGGGTGGCAGACCGCAAGGCCGCCGAAACCTTTCTCAGGGAGGGGTTCGTCAAACGCAAGAAGGGCGACGTCGGCGGCGTCTCTTCCTTGGGCGCGCCCGCCAAACCCCAACGCGTCCTTTGGGGGCTGAGGGATTTTGCGAACGCATGCCAAACGTATGAGCGAAAGAGGTCAAAGACCCGCAACTTTCTCAACGAATATGGGACCAGCGAACAGCTCAGGAAGCTGAACCAGTTTGTGCACGGAGACCCCGCAGCGTTGCTTGGGGGGTTCCCCACCAACATTGAGGACGAGTTTCCCGACGCGCGCATTTCCGACATGATTTTTGTGTTCGGCGGCGTCATGTTCATGGCCTTCCGGAACATCGTGGAGATTGCGAAAATCGGAGACGAGGCACTGGGAACCATCCGAATGCACCAGCAAAACTTCTATGGTCTGTTTCCGCCCTCTGGACAGGTGTCGTGGGTGATTCCCGATCCGTGATTGCGAGAGCCAAGATGCCGGCCCGAATTCCCGGCTAGGGGGTTCCGCGTGAGTACTCATCCGAACTGGAGATGCGGCTTCTGATCTCCGAACACCCGGTTTCAGCGACACTTGCCTCCCTGTCGGACCGGGCGACACCCTTGCCGGTCGGCTTAAACAGGTCTCGCCCGCCACATGGAAGGCGATCGGGCGGGTGTGGGATCAGGCACCAGGCATTCCGGAGGCCTGTGCCCGGGGCCGGACAGACGATCCCGAGCTCGCACACGACCGCTCCCGCCTCCGCCTGTCGGCGCTGGCGCGAACCCCTCGCATTTGGCGGGCGATATCAATCCGGACCGCGGGACCCGGGCACAGTCCGTGATGTCATCGGCGATGACGACCAAGGGACCACTGGTGGAGGTTACACGAAGGCATGCACCGGTCACCGCCCTTGGTGCCCCAGAGGGTGGGCTCGCGTGTACCGTCAGCTCACGCGCTGACGATGGGGTGCGTCCCGGTTCCCTCGGCGGCGGCCTTGGGACCCAGTGAAGACTGGCGAGGGTGCCACCGCCAGCCTACGAGGCCCGCGCTGGTGGTCAGGCACGCACGCGTCCGCGTCCCCCGACACGGCCGCGCGACTGGCGAGGTCCACCGGGGGATCCGCCTGCGCGGCCATCCCGACAGACGTCCCACCGTCTCCCGACTCTCCTGGCGGACGGCAACGGCCGGGCCGATCCCGAGGACCCACGGCTGGAGTCCGGCATCATTCCGCGCAGAGACTGGCGCGGGCGACAATGCGGGTGACGCCGTGCCCGATCCCGGAGACCGGTCCCAACCCGGGTGTGCTAGTGGTGCTAATCAGTCGGAGGATTCCATTGTGTGGTATGATGTGGCATCTCGATTCCACTGGGGGACACCCGCATGCAACCGAAGCACTACCTCTTCGTCGGCACCAAGGATCGCAAGCGCCTGGAGCGCTTGGTGTCGGACCGCAACACCCGGCAGAAGCACGCGTATCGCGCCAAGATCGTCCTGTTGAGCGCGGATCGCGTGGGGATGATCGCCATCGCGGAGCGCACCGGGAAGTCCAAGCCCACGGTGCGGCGCTGGCAGGAGCGCTACATTGAGGAGGGGGTGGACGGTCTGCTTCGCGACAAGACCCGGCCCCCGGGCACGCCCCCCATCCCGGATGAGAAGCGCAAGGAGATCGTGGACCTGACACTGTCGGTGCCTCCCCGCCCGCTGACCCACTGGACGTCCGCGGAGGTGGCGGCGTCCACCAAGGTGTCGCAGTCGACCGTGCAGCGGGTGTGGAAGGCGCACGGCCTGAGGCCGCACAAGTGGGCGACCTTCAAGGTGTCGAACGACCCGAACTTCATCGACCGGGTGGATGACGTGATCGGCTTGTACGTTGACCCGCCGAGGCACGCGGTCGTGTTGAGCGTTGACGAGAAGGCGCACATCCAGGCTTTGGAGCGCACCCAGCCCGGGTTGCCGATGAAGCCGGGACGCGACCAGACCATGACCCACGACTACAAGCGCAACGGGACCGTGTCGCTGTTCGCCGCCCTCAACATCCTGGACGGCAAGGTGACCGCGCACACCGCGGCGCGCAACCGCCACCAGGAGTTCATTGAGTTCTTGGAGCTGATTGAGCGGACGACCCCACCGGAGAAGGACATTCACGTCATCCTTGACAACTACGCCACCCACAAGCACGCCAAGGTGCGGGAGTGGCTGGCGGCGCACCCGCGCTGGGTGTTCCACTTCACCCCGACCTCGTGCTCCTGGCTCAACGCCGTGGAAGGCTTCTTCGCCATCCTGACCAAGCGGTGCCTGAGGCGCGGGTCGTTCACGTCGGTCCCGGACCTGGTGGAGACGATCCACCGCTTTATCCAGCTCAGCAATGAGAAACACGCCAAGCCGTTCAAGTGGCATGCCGATCCCGACAAGATCATTCGAGCGCAGGCGCGAGGGCATCAGACACTGGGCCAGTTGTGGAATCGAGATGCCACATCATACCGCAAGACGGAATCCTCCGACTGATTAGCACCACTAGG
>CAZZIL010000248.1:0-4726 GCA_964654265.1 uncultured Gammaproteobacteria bacterium
CCGCACACCGGGTGCTCCGCCGTGGTGCCGGCGGAGTTGACCAGGATGTCCGGCGGCCCCAGAGCGTCCGCGGCGGCCGACAGGAAGTCGCGGATCGACCCGGTGTCGCGCACGTCGAGATGCGCCGCGAGCACGTCGGGACCGTGCTCCCGCAGCTCCTCGAGGACCTCTCTGACGGCGTCCGGGGCAGGATAGTGGGCGGCATCGTCAGGCGGCGCGGCGTCCGGGGCCACGAAGGATCCCGCCGCGATCTTGGCGCCGTGTGCGGCGAGCGTGTTGGCGATGGCCCGGCCTTGGCCGGAGAGCCCGCCTGTCACGACGGCCGTGCGCCCGTCGAGGAACCTGTCGGCTCCCGGTGTCACTTGCCGCCCTTGGGCGTCTCCGGCGGCGACGGGAACGGGATGCCGAGCCATTCGCGGTAGAAGCCCTCCAGGTCGGGCTCGAAGTCGTGGATCACGGGGTATCCCGGGGCGCACGCCTCCACCTCGAGGAGGGTGGCGCACCCCGGGCAGATGAACTCCCTCAGCTCCATCCAGTCGCCGTCGCAGACGTCCGAGTGGGGATAGATCTCCCTGAGGTCCTCGGGGGTCTTGCGGACGTTGACCAAGGCCGAGAGCTTCCAGTTCCGGCGGTGGTCGCCGAAGCCGTGGCCGCACCGGCACCGGGTCTCGCACCCGTCCCGGGTGCGCACGATGAACAGGTTCTCGCCGACCGGGAGCACGATCGGCTCGTCCCACGGGACGCTCTCTTGGAGGACCTCGATCGTCTTCTGGAAGCGGTCGGCGTCCTTGTAGGAGCTCATGATCCGCTTGGCCTGCGGCCAAGGGAGCGTCCCCGCCATCAGGTCGGCGATCACGTCCTTGGGGTGGCCGGGCATTCCGCGCTCAGCCCTTGGGGCCGGGATCGAAAGAGAAGTCCTCGGGGAGGTCCCAGAACCCCCGGAAGTCGTCGGCGAACCGCCGGGAGAGGTCCATGGCGGCCGCGTACATCTTGCGCACCTCCGGGGCGAAGTCCCCGCGCCTGACGCGCTCCCTTTCGCCGGCGACCCACTCGGGGACCGGGACGGCGCTCGCCCGGCGCGCCTCCCGGACGGCTTCCCGGGCGGCGCGCGTGGCCGGCCCGTCGACCTTCAGGTCTCCGGCCTCGGCCGACCCGGTGAAGCGGACCGCGTTCACCTGCTCCGCGTAGGCGCGCGTGGAGTGCCCGTTGACGATGTCGGAGACGGCAAGGGCCGGGTCGCGCTCGATGGGGTCCCCGTATCCTCCCCCGCCGTTGTACGAGTGCGAGAAGATGTCGCCGTCCTCCAGGGGACTCGATATGTGCGGGCCCTCGACCAGCTCGTGGTGCCCGGAGAAGCGCCGTTCCAGCTCCGCCTGGTCCGGGCCGATGCCGTGCGCCAGCGGCTCCCGCTCCGCGGCGAGCCGGCGGACGTCCGACCCGCGCACCACGCGGTGCCGCTGGCAGGTGGGCGCGGGGTATCCCCCGCACATCCCGGCGTTGTCGAACACCCGGGAGGAGTGCTCCGACGTGACCAGCACCAGCCGGGGGGTCTTGTGCACCAGCCACACCGACAGGAACGCGTTCCCGCCGCGGCGCCGGCCGGCGCCCCCCGAGTTCGGGAGGATCGACCGCCCCAGGTAGAGCATCGGCATGTCCATCTCCCAGACCTCGACGTTCCCCATGTCGGACTCCGGGTTCCAGCCGACGTACGCGGTGTCGAGCCCGTCCTTGATCGCCAGCGCCCCGGAGCCGGCCGCCGCGCACTCGAAGTGCGCGATGCCGAACGGCCGGCCGTGCTGGTTGATCCCGCCCATCTCGATCATCGGGCTGTTCACCTGGCCGACGAAGACCTCCTCCACAAACCCCCGGGCGAGGAAGGCGCGCGACAGCAGGCGCTGGAACAGCCCGAACGCGGGGAGGAGCAGGGCCCAGGACGTCGCCGTCGCGCACAGGTGCGTGTCCGGGTTGGTCCACGTCCCCTCGGGGAGGAGCAGCTCGGTCGCCATCCAGGCGCCGTCGTTGACGAGCCCCTCGAAGTTCATGTGCTGCGTCAGCGTGACGAACATCCCGCCGTCCATTCCGGCCGGGGTGCAGTTCATCGAGTGGTGGCCCCACGGCTGATTCCCCTCGAAGTCGAGGGTGATCTTCCCGGAGGTGTCGATGCGCATCTCCAGCGGGATGGCGTAGAGCCAGTCCGGGTCGCCGAGCGGCTGGAACCCCGGCTTCCCCTTGGTGACATGCCCGTAGAAGGTGTGCCCGCGGTAGGTGCCCGGGACCGTCAGCTGCCGGCTGCGCGCCAGCTGCGCGCGCCGGCTCTCCTCGATGAACTCCTTGGTGATCCGCCTGAAGTGTTCGGCACCGACCTCGTCGACGATGGCGCGCACCTGCTCGCGGATCTCGATGCAGGAGGCGACCTTGGCCTTCTCGTCGAGCACCCAGTAGATCGGCATCCTCAGGTTGCGCTCGCAGCGGATGACGTAGTCGCGGCGGATGCGGTCGTTCTCCCCGATCTTCTCCGCGCAGACGAACAGCCCCTCGGCGAAGCGCTCCTGGGCGAGCGCGACGTCGCCGCCGGGGGTGATCCCGCCCGCCTCCAGCTCGTGGCACACGGCGCCGGCCCAGGCGACCAGCTCGCCGCCGTGGTAGACCGGGATCACGTCCATCACGTCGGGCACCTGCACCGTGCCGATGAACGCGTCGTTGTTGGCGAAGATGTCGCCGTCGCGGATCCCCGGGTCCTCCTCGTACCCCTCGCGGATCATCCACTTGATGAACCGGCTCATCGTGTGCACGTGCACCATGATGCCGTTCGACAGCGCGATGGCGTCGCCCTCCGGGGTGTAGAGCGCGACCACCATCTCGCCGACCTCGCGCACGCCCGGCGACGCCGAGATCCGGCGGGCCATCTCCCGTGCCGAGACGCAGCACGCCCGCAGCTTCGTGTGTAGCGCCTCGTAGCCGAGCGGGTCCTCCGCCCGCAGCCGCAGCTCGGCGATCCCGTCGTAGTGCCCGGTCGTCCGCGTCAGCCGCTCGCACTCCTCCAGCCGGCCGCGCAACGGCAGCGCCGCCCGCCCGTCCGTCCGCCCCGCCATGGCGGCCTCCCCCGTCATCCGTGCCGGTAGTGGATCATCGTCCACTCGTCGACGAAGACGTGGTCGCCGGGATGCACCACCAGCGTGGTCGCCGGGTGCTCGACGATGGCCGGCCCGTGGACCTCGTTGCCGGGCGCCAGCCGGTCCATCTCCCAGAGCGCCGCGTTCTGCCAGCATCCCCCGAGGTACGCCTCGCGCCCCCCCTTGGCCGCGTCCGCCGCCGGGCGCGCGGACCCCAGCGGTCGGCTCACCAGCCGGGGCTTCACCTTCTCCGTGCTGGCGATCACGCCGAGCTCGGTGATGGTCGTCCCCGCCTCCGAGTAGCGCGACACGCGGCGGTTGACCTTCTCGTAGACGTCCTCGAACGCGCGCACCACTCGGCCGAGGTCCTCCGCCCCGCCGATCCGCGCCACGGGCGACATCACCTCGACGTCCTCCAGCTGCCCGGTGTAGCGCATGCGGAGGAAGGGCGCGCACGTCACCGACCCGGCGGCGTGTCCGTCCGCCTCCATCTCGCGGAGGGCGTCCCCGGACAGCTCCTCCCAGGTGGCGCTGATCCCCTCCCCGGCGGGCGCGAGCGCCGCGCCGTCGTCCAGCGTCGCCGGCAGGTCGACGCTGACCGAGCGGCTGTGGCGGCGCCGGTAGTCGGCGGTGGTGCAGCCGAACGCCGAGAAGGCGGCGGCGAACGGGAAGGTCAGGATGTCCCGGAAGCCCACCCCGCGGCTGTACCCCGCCAAGTGCAGCGGGCCCGACCCGCCGTAGGAGAGGAGCGTGAACTCGGACGGGTGGATCCCCTCCGAGGAGATGATCCGGTTCAGTGCGCTCTTGGCGCTGTCCTCAAGCATGTTCACCATCCCCTCGGCGACCTCGTGCATGTCGCGCTCCGGAAAGTGGGCGGCGCAGCGCTCGGAGAACGCCCGCTGTGCCAGGCCGAGGTCGAGCCGCACCTTGCCGCCGAGGAAATAGTCCGGGTTCAGCCAGCCGAGGATCGCGTCGCAGTCGCAGACGGTCGGCTGGAGGTTGCCCTTGCCGAAGCAGACCGGCCCCGGGTCCGAGCCGGCGCTCTCGGGGCCGAGGCTCACCTTCCCGGTCAGCGGGTCGACCTTCACGTGCATGCCGGCGCCAGCGCCGATGGTGTCCATTGCGATGGTCGGGACGTTCAGCTTGAACCGGTCCATGATCGGCTCGTTCTCGATGCGGACCTGCCCGCGGGTGATCACCCCCATGTCGAAGCTGGTGCCCCCCATGTCGGAGACGATCAGCGAATCGACGCCGATCGCCTGTCCCACGTACTGGGCGCCGAGAATGCCGCCGATCGGCCCCGAGATCATGGTCTCGTGGAGGCGCGGGTGCCGGATCGACACCAGCCCCCCGAAGCTGAGCAGCGTCTGCACCCCGTAGCGGAAACCGTTCTCCCTGGAGACCTGCTCGATCCCGCCGAGCTGGTCCCGGCCGCGCCCGGTGGCGTACGCCTCGATCAGCACCGAGTTCAGCCGCGACTGCTCGCGGATCACCGGCCGAACGACGTGGCTGAGCAGGACGTCGATGTCCCGCCCCGACTCCGCGATCGCCGCGGCGAGGATCTCGCCGCGGCGATCGCGGAGTCGGGGCGGGACATCGACGTCCTGCTCAGC
>CAZZIL010000249.1:0-2579 GCA_964654265.1 uncultured Gammaproteobacteria bacterium
GCCGTCCTTGTCCTTGATGTCCTCCAGCCTGTCAGCCAAGTACGTGGCGGCCTCATCGTGCCCGACCCTCTCCGGCGGAAACCGCCCCGCGCCGGGCTTGAACGGGTTTCTCTTCAATCTGGCCATGCCGGTATGATACACCAGCCGGCGGGCGCGGCCCGGTGCGCTTGGTGGGAAACTCGCCGATCGGTAGGCGCCGACGGGCTGGTGGTGCCCCATGGGACCGCTGTCTCTCTCGCCGCGCCCGGCCTGACTTGACGCCGCCCGCGCGCGGGCGCAAGCGAGTCGCCGTCCTGCGCGGGGGGATCGACGCATGCCGCGTCAACGGCGCCCTGCGGCGCGGCTTTCGCGGGCCGCGCAACTTGGCCGATCACATCGGCATCGGCACAACGCGGCACCCGGCCACAAGACTCCGGTACCGACAGGATCCCCCCGACTGCCCGACGACAACCCGGGAGGGGGAAGGGATTCCCGGCTCCCGGCAGTTTGCCCCGGGCGCCTCCCGGGCCAGCCCGGGGTGCGCCAGGCTTTCCGGGGATTGCCCGGGTCCTGGCCATCGGGGATCGCGGCGCCGTTCACCACGTCCGCCATCTCCGCCGTGGCGAGGCGGGGGCACTGCCCCCGGTCGGCGACCCCCGTGACACGACCTCCGCTTCGGTAGGGCGTTCTGCCCGCCCACCTTGCGACGCCAGTCGGCGCGGAAGTCCCACAGCCGTCTCCTCACGGCGGCGATCCCGTTGTGGGCATCCTTCCAAGAGGATCCGTCGGGGTCCACCCCGGGCGTGGACCGCGCCATGACCCGAGACCGTGTCTCTGCGCAACAATGGGGACACCGCCGGCTCTCTCCCGTCAGGGGCGCCAGCGCATTCCTGTCGGCCGGCATCCCGGGCAAGACGGGAGACCGATCCGACCGGGGCCAACCAGGACGGGACCGGCGAGGACGCGGTCTCGACCGGGCTCGCGTTCCCGACCACATGGTCGACCAGGTCGCCCGGCACGGCCGGGTCGACATCGACCCCGGAGTGTCGGGCGGCAACGGTCCCGGCGAGAACGGCACGTGGCAGTCTCGATCGGGCCCGGTCTCCATCTCGCACACAAGGCAACCGCCGACATCGCCGGCGCCGCAGACGCCCGGCCTGCCCGGTGAGGAGCGCCCCCCCGTCGGTCGGCACCGACATTCCCGGCGACAGCGTCCGGTCTCCCGTCTTGGCCGCGCGATCCGTCCCGCGGGAAGAAGGGACGTCCCCCTGTTCACCCGCGGCGCGAACCCGGTGATGTTTTCGGGAGACGCGACCTGGCGGGCGAGACCGCCGCCGCGGTCGCGCGACTTTCCGCCAGCCGCCATTCGGGCCCGACGGCCCGCGCCTGCGCGGACTGATCCGGGACAGACGCCCCGTCCCAGAGACTGGCGAGGCGGTCCTCGGCAACGACCCCGACAAGCCGCCCCAGGCGTTGACGCAGACACGCCGCGGCGGACAGGACGACTCTCCGGGAGTCAAGACGAGACCTGACCCGGCGTTGCCGTGCACAGCGCCAGCGCGCGCACGCAGGCGGCCGCCCATGCCGTCCTCGGACGGCTCGACGCGACCCGGCGCCCGGTCGGCCTGGCTGTGTGTCCGGGCACGAGAGACCCAGGACGGCGCCCAACGCGCTCCCCGGGCTCAAGGCCCACCGGTCCCGGCGAACCTCCTCTTGGCGGAGGTCCCGTCCTCGGCAAGCGCGACCGGCACCCGAGAGCCGCCGGCGGCAACGAGGGCGGCAACCGGCGCCGCCCGACATCTTCCAAGCAAACCGGGAGTCGCCGGCGCGAGGCGCGCCGCGAAGGTCGCCCGCAAGGCGAGGGAGACTGGCATCCGGCCGGGCCAACCTCGGCGAGACCGGCGAGGACGCGATCTCGACCGGGCTCGCGTTCCCCGACCGCCCGGTCGACCGGATCGCCCGGCACTGCCGGGTCGACATCGCCCCCAAGGCATCGGGCGCCCCCGAGGCGGATCCCCGCCACAGCGTCGAGGGCCGAGGCATCGCCCCCGGCGAGACGGCCGCACCCGTGCCCGACAACAAGGGCGGGATCGCACGCCCCGGCTCCGCGCGCGCGCCGCCCGGCGAGTCGCTCGCGCGTGCGCCGCCGACCTGCCCGGCCGGGCATCGCCCGTGCCCAACGTCCATCACGCCCGCGAACAGATCGGCGCCTCGACTCCGACCCGCTCCGCGAGTCCCCTCGGGGGATCGCGAGCGACGAGGAGACGACCGCGCACATCAACCCGTCGCGCGACCGTCAACGCCCGCCGCCATGCCGAGCCGATGCCCAAAGCGCCAGCGCCCGCGCCCCGCGACGCCGTCGCGCCCGACCCGCGCACCGACGGCAAGGCGCCGCTGGCGAGGAGGATGATTTGGCGTCGGGCCGGGCGTCGCGGTCGTCGAGGGCGGCATCGGCGCCCCCCACCCGAACGGGAAGGCGACGCGGCGCCTCGCGCCGGGCGCGACGGTGTCGGTGACCAGTGACCCCGGCGAGACGCGGCGCGCCGGCAAGGCGGCGCTCCCTGGCGATGGCGCCTTCGGTTCACCGCACGAGGCGAGTC
>CAZZIL010000250.1:0-1802 GCA_964654265.1 uncultured Gammaproteobacteria bacterium
GGTCAACAGCACGCGCTCGCCACGGCGAGCGAGGTGCCTTGCGCGGTGCATCGCGACAACGGTCTTGCCTGTGCCGGCGGAGCCGGAGACCTTGGCGGGACCGCCGAACTCTTGCTCGACCAGCGAGCGTTGCTCTGGGTGGAGGAAGGTGACCCAGCGTGCCATAGGAGCGCGGAATGCCACCTCCAAGTCCTCGGTGCTGTTGATGACGAAGAAATGCCGTCGTGTGTCTGGAGAGTCAGCAATCGGAGTGCCAACCGGCAACGGATCGAAACGAGCCGATCCGATGGAACGACTTGCTGACGGATCTGACCTAGTGCGCCCCCTAACGAGGCGGAGCTTGGTCGCCGCCCCCAAGGGAACTACCGGCGCCAGTGCGGGGGGAGTCGCTATTTCACCTGCCGCAATGGTGAGGAGACGCTCGGCGACATCCTCGGGAAGCTTTCCGCAGATGGTGTTGAGAAGCTGTTCCTCGGTCCGGATGGCCCTCAGGGTCGGGAGCCAGTTTTCAGGCACCCCCAAGGAAAGGAGATAGTCATCGGGATGCGCACTCAGAAGTGGCGGTGCCTCGGACTGAGCCGGCTCCGGGTGTGTTACCTCATGCGTGCTCTCCGCAAGCTCGATGACTTGTAGCACCTCTGTGACCGGGTGCCTTTCGACTGTCCTGCGCTCGGCCCACCGATAGGCAGTGTCGTGGTGTCCCACATAGAGAAACATCCATGTGCCGCCATCCTTGTGCAGGATGGCGCGCAGATCGCGCGAGACGCGTCCAGACCAAATGCCCGGGGAGCGACAGCTCCGGACCCTTTCCAGGCGAGCGCCCGGGTTCGCCGGGTTCCCCTGGAATTCCTTGACGAACTCGAAGGCCTGACCCTTCTCCGAGACGGTGAGACCACCCAGGGAGTCGAGGAACGGTTTCGCGAGGGCGATCGCCGCGCTCATGGGCTACCCCCCCCCCCCAGATTTCTCAGGGCGGAGAGGACCTTTGCCGCCATCCCGACCTCGGACCCATCGACGCGAAGGACCGTGTGTCCTTGTGCCTCCAAAGCCCTTGCTGTCGCGGCGGCGGTTGACCGACTGTCGTCGATCAGGCGGATGGTTGCGCGCCCGTTGCTGACGGACGCCAAGTCGAGGCCGACAACCCGGTCGCTTTCCAGCACCTCGGTTCCCGGCTCAACCGTCACGCCGCTGACGGCCGCAATCCGGGACAGCGGCCCGCGCCAAGACTCGTCGTAGTCGTCGGGATCGAACCCGTCCAGTGCCGACTGCACGGGGGATGGGTGCTTCCCTAATTCCGCGATTGACCAGAGCGACGGGTTTTCGTCCCTGCGGGTGACTCGCCCGGACGGACACTGCCCATCACAGACATTGAGGTCGGGTTCGGGTGATTTTTGAGGCGTTTCCGGGGAGTTTCCCCGGGGGTTCCCCGACATTTTCGGCTGCCGGCTTTGACATGCGCGGTGTGTTGCGGGAGATTTTGCCGTGTGCGCGCAGCTTCCCCTCCCCCTCCGGCAGAGGGGCGAAAAAATCCGTTGTGCCGGCGGCCTAGAAGGCGAGCAGTTCTCGCCAGTTCCTCAGGCTCTGGGCGTGCTCATTGGTGACCCGGAGGATCCAACGGCGGGCATGGTACACCACGGTGCCGGCGATCTGCAGCACCTTCCAGCGGATCGTCGCCACCCCATGGCGCTCGTGGCGGAACAGCACCTTGCGCAACAGGGCGGCCACGTTGTAGGCAATGGCGTTGACCCGTGCCCACACCGCGTTGGGCGCCTTCAGCGAGCAGGGCGGCCGGCCGGCCGCCA
>CAZZIL010000251.1:0-2944 GCA_964654265.1 uncultured Gammaproteobacteria bacterium
GTACAGCGCCCGGACGTCCGGGTCGGCGAACATCTCCCGCACCGGGAACCGCGACAGGAAGCCGGTCCAGCCGCCCACGTAGAGAAGGCGTTTGGAGGGGTCGGCCGGGAAAATCCTGTCGGCCAGCGACTTCGCCCAGGCAGGGTCCTTGACGTAGAAGTCCCTGAAGTGGTACCCGAACGGGTGCATGGGGGCGGGGTAGGTCTCGCAGTCGAGGAACTTCTCGAGAAGGCCCCTGATCCGTGCAGGCAAATCCCCCTGGTCCGTGTCGGATGCCTCCTCCACGCGGAACATGAGACCGACCAGGGTGGTGATGGCGTGGCAACGCAGGCTTCGCGCCGCGACCGCCATCGATCTGTGGTCGAGCCGGTATGCCTTTCGGGGGTCCGGACTGGCGGCCCCAAGCAGTCGCCGCGTCGCTGACACGTCGAACATGTGGCAAAGGAACCTGAAGACGGTTTCCGTGTGGTTGGCGAGCACCTCCTTTGGGACGCGGTTTTTGAGGAGCACGCATTCCCGAAGGAACCTGCACAGCGAGAATCGCGCCCCGTTCCAGCCCTCGTGCGGGCTGGGACCGTGCTTGGTGGAGATCCCCGAACAGGGTTTGTCGGCCATGGCCTCAAGCGCGGTCGACGCGTCTCGGAGCAGTTGGTCCCAGATCAGCCCCGAGCTGGGCAGGCGACGATCGCGGATCTGCCTTGTGCGCACCTCGAAAAACTGCCGAATTCCGTCTGGACTCGCAAGATCGGGGCCCATGCCGGTGAACGGGGTGTCCCGGCGCAAATCCCACTGTGCCGTCGGGCGCGCAGGGATGGCTTGGCTAGCACGCTCTGCGCCGCGGTGCGCGGGCGCAACCTGGGGGTGAAGTGGGAGGTCCGGTGCGGGTGCCGTGCCAGCCACCCAGGGGGACTCTTCAACACCAGGTTGGTCACCATGAGCGTGAGTCGATTCCGGGTGCGGCCCATCCGTCCGGGCGTTTTCAAGGCTTGTCGCTTTCGCGCGGGTTGGGGGCCCGGGTTCCAGCGGGTTGCCCGGACGCTCCCCCCGACCGTTTCGGGAACGAGGCTCGGGGAACGGGCCGATGACGGTTATGGGAAGTGCCGCCAGCGGCTGGTCCCCGGTCGTGCCATCGTCCTTCCGCATTGGGGTGCCGGACTCATCGGCGGCGTTTCCGATCTGCATGGCGGCAAGTGTCTGCCTGGCAACCCTGACTGCCGGAAGCAGCTCTGCAGGCCGCGGAGCGGCAAGTCGGGTTACCCGCCATGTGGCGCCGCCGTTGTCCAAGGCGGTGCCATTGGTGACACGTGGCTCTGGGGGGCGGGTTCCCGGGGCCGCTTCCGGCGATCCCAATAGAACTGCGGCGAGTCCGGGGGTGCTCCCCCCGAAATCGTTGCTCCGCCAAGGGGGAGGACCGCTCATCTGCGACCTCCCAGGCTTATGCTCTCGCACGTCTCGTCTGTCAGCAAAAGCCGCAGGATGTCCTTGTTCTTGTCATGCATCCGGGCCATCTGCTGGTCCAACTTCTCAGGCTTCAGGAGTGTGCGCAAGGCGTCAGGCGACGGGGGCGCCATGGTTTGGTTGACGGTGATGTCGATCCACACCTCGGGGACGGTGGCGCCTGGCTGAGGATTGTCGATCTTGATCTCGGTCGCGCATGAATGGCTGAGCTGGAGCTGGTCGATGACGGCGGTCTCGCTGGACGCGCACTGGCTGCGCCAAAACGGCGCCGAGTCGGACGGCAGGGGACCTGTCCGCGGCACGTCGCTCTTGAAGACCGAGTCCATCTTGAACTCGGATATGTCACCAGACCAAAGGAACCTGTCCACAAACAGGAGCTCGGTGCGCAGGAGCGGGAGGTTGTCCGGGACCTTCGGCAACAGCCCCGAGAATATTGGGCGGGCTCCCTCGGTCCAGGCAGTTTCCCATCCGGGGTACTCGGAGAGGTGCACTGTCACTGTGAAGTTGCCGACATCCACGGTTCCGAGGCCAACGGCCGACACGCCGTCATCCCGGTTTTGGTACCCGAGCCAGAAGCCGTTCAGGGGAGGGAGGTTTTTCTCCCCAAGCGGCACCCAGTCACCCGGCACGGCAACCACGGCGCGCTCGTGCGGCTCTTCGCCTGACAGAAGGTTCCCTGCCAGGTTCCGCACCTCGTCCGGGGTGGGTCTTCCGAGAAAAACCACTCCGAACGCCGCCTGCACGACCGCGTTGTCGCGTTCCTTGTTCCACGGCTTGAGCATGCCTGCCTCTCCTCAACGACTTCCGTGATTATACCATGTGTGGCATATCGCGTGGACTGGTGTGCATCGAGGTCTCGTTGACCGGTGCCGGGTGATGGCGTGAGACGGTGGATGGAGACCGCGTGCCAGGATGGAGGGGCGGCGCCGGATTTCGTCACCGCACGGCGAACGCGCCGAGTGCCGCGATGCCGTGCGCCCCGTGGCGGCGCGCCTCGTCGAGGTCGCCGGGTGTCATTCCCCCGATCGCGTAGAGGGGGACGGCGCTGTCGGCGGCGAGCCCGGCGAAACGTTCCCATCCCAAGGGAGTGGCCCGCGGGTGGCTTGCCGTCGGCCGGACCGGGCCGAGGTACGCAAAATCGGCCCCCAGTTCCCCGGCGCGGGCCACCTCCTGGCGGTTGTGGCAGGAGGCGCTGACCCACTCGCAGTCCGGCCGTCGGGTGGCGGCCATCAGCCGGGCGGAGTCGAGGTGGGCGCCTTGGGCGCCGTGTCGCCGCGCGGCCTCGGGGTCCCCGTTGAGCATCACGATGGTCCCGGGGGACCGCCTTCGGGCGACGGCGGCCTGAAGCAGGGCGGTGCGCTCACCGGGCGGGAGCTCCTTGTCGCGGACCTGGAGCAGCCGGATGCCTTCCTGCTGGAGGGTGTCCCACCGCTCCAGGAAGCGGTCGGCCCCGGAGATCCCGGCGGACGAGATCGCCGCGATCCGC
>CAZZIL010000252.1:0-12936 GCA_964654265.1 uncultured Gammaproteobacteria bacterium
CCCTTGCCCGCCCGTTGCCATCCTTGGGGCGGCCGAAGGGCCGCATTGCCCGCCACAGCCCGGTTGTGGCCGCCTCCGGAGGCCGCGTTCTTTTGAATCAGCCGCTCGCGCTCCCGGACCGTGGAACTCGGTTCGTGGGGACTACTCGACCACGTCGTCGGGCTCGGTGGCGGCCTTCGGCAGCTGGTCCGCCAGCCACAGGGTGACCATGGCGGCCCCGCGCGCGGCGACACGGCTGAAGACGTCCTCGATCTCGGCGAACCGCTCGCTGTCCTCGTCGCCCTCGGACTGGGCGAGGTAGTTGCGCCGTGCGCGCTCAAGGCACAGCAGGAACAGCCGCATGCCGGTGATGTACTTCTGCGTCAGGAGGTCCTTGGTCGCCTTGGTCTTGGCGCGCATGCAGTAGCGCTTGCGGTGGACATTGTCCACGTTGACCTCGATGGTGGGGTTGTCCCTGTCCTCCCCCATGCGTCCCCCGTCCAGCTCGGAGTACCCCTCCGGCCACGGGTTTGTCGGCTCGCCGCCGATCTTGCGCCCGTCCCTTGTCAGCAGGACGAGGCGGGGCAGGCCCCGCATCGCGGTCTTGTCGCGCGGCTTGGACGGCTTGGACGGTTGGGGGGCGGGCGCCTCGGCCTGCGGCGCCAGCCTCACGCTGATCGGCCGGGAGATCTCCATCGGCATCGAGTCGCTGACGAGTCCGATGGAGAGATCGAAGAGGTCCCCCACCCTGAGGCTCGCGCTCCTCGGCTTGACAGTCACCCGCAGGCTCCCGTGGTGCAGGGAATAGCGCACCGAGAAGCGCTCCGGGAAGCCCGGGTCCGAGTACACCAGGCGGCCCCGGTTGTCGGGCCGGTCGAAGAAGTCGTCCACCGCGTCGGTCCTCGCCACAAACCCTCCCGCCCGGTTGATCGGGATCTCAAGGGGGAGCGGCCTGTCGATCTCCAGGAACGTGGGGTCGTAGTTGCCCCTGTAGACCTCGGGCTCCTTGGGCGGGCGGGGGACGGAGATTTTCGGGTTCTTGGGGTCGAGAAGGGCGCCCAGGTCGCGGTTGGACTTGACCAGCTTCCGGAACAGGTCGTCGGTGTCCTTGGTCGCCACCCGCTCCAGGTCCTCGCGGGCGACCGTCTGCTTCCAGTCGTCCAGTCCGGGGGATCCCTTGATCAGCTCGAGGACCGTGCTCAGGTAGGCCTCCCCGGTGGCGTTCTGGATGATGTTCTCCCGGTCGCCCTTCCACAGGGAGAAGTGCGCGCTCTCGTTGAGGCGGCTGGCGTCGACCACGATGACCACCCGGTCCTTCAGCACGGACAGGTTGCACTTGTTGCTGAGGTAGCCGCGCGTCTGCTTGTACAGCACCTGGCCGTTCACGGTGTGGAACACGCGGTTGTTCGAGTACGCGGGCCTCAGCCATTCGGGCAGCGGGTTGCGCCCGTCCGGCCGGGCGCGGATCGGGATCGCGTAGGCCTCGACCCGCCCGAGGTCGGGGTCGTCGATGGCGCCCACCCCGAACCGCTCGGCGATGGCCGCCTGCCCGTCCGGTTGCCCGTCCTCGGTCCCGTCCCCGCCGTCCGCCTGGCCGTCGGCGCCCCGCCGAAGGTGGTACTCCATCCCGTAGAACGGGCGCTCGTCGATCCCCATCCGGCGGAAGTCCTTGCGCCCCGGGACGGGCCTCCAGCGGAAGTCGAGAATCCGGAACGGCAGGATGGTCTCGGTGAGGTTCTCGTTGAACGCGTAGCGCGCGTCCTTGGTGTCCTTGTGCCTTTTCCCGACCCGGAAGTCGTAGAGCTTGACGACGGTCCCGGCGCTGATGGCGACGTCCTCGTGGGCGCTTCCGTCGCCGGTGCGCACGGGATACAGCATGTCCAGGGAAAACGACGGGATGTCTCCCCCGGCATGGAAGTAGTCGGCCACGGGCGCCCCCTTGCCCGGCCGGCGCCGGATCAGGGTCCACCCCCACTCCCCGCTGCGGTCGTGGCGGCGGGAGACGATCAGCTTGTGCCAGCGCCGGCCGCAGTAGGCGAGCACGCCCGACGACCCCATGTTGTACTTCCCCTGGACGAACGGGATCTCGCTCTTGTGCTTGGCGCTGAGCGAGAGGAACGTGTCGCGGAACGCCCCGGGGTGCTGCCCCTCCCCGTTGTCGACGAAGGTGTAGCACGGCCACCGGTCGCTTGTCACCCTCGTGCTGTCGGGGTGCCCGGTGATGGCGACGACCAGGTTCCGCTCGGCGAACTCCTTGAGCCAGTTCTCGGGGGCGTTGACCAGCTTGCCGCCGCGGAGGTTCAGGACAAGCCGGTCGACCGCCTCGTGCATGTTGCGCGGCGCCTGGGCCGGATCCTTGGGGTCGATCCCCTGCTGGTGCGCCCTCTTGAGCAGTATGGCGTCGACCATGTTGGTCATCAGCTCGGTGGCGGCCTTCCCGCCCGTCGACGCCTGGTTCGTGACGATGTTGAAGTTCGACTCGCGGCCGTCGAGCGGCGACCAGTTCGCGGCGTCGCGCATCTCGGGGGTCCCGGAAATGATCTCCCCGACCTCCTCCTCGGATTCGGCCCGAAGCAGCCTTTCGCACACCAGTCCGCTGTCCACGGGTCACCTCCCCCGGCGTTGGCCGGGCCCGGCGGGGACCGGCGCGCGGCGCGCGCGCGCGGCGCCGGTCTCTTTCAGGGAGTTTGCCAGGTGGCCGGCATAGAAGGCCGCCACCCGGGGAGGGAAGGCGTCCCCGACCATCTGGGCGACCTGGGAGGGGCTGTCGGCCCGGAACACGTAGCCGTCTGGAAACGACTGGAGCGCCGCCGCCTCGCGCAGCGAGACGGTGCGCGCCTGCGCGGGGTCGTGGTGGCGCAGGAGTCCGTCCGGGACGTCGAGGCGCGTCGGCGTGACCGTCGGGGACGGCCGCTCCGGGTGCAGCCGGGCGTTGGCGCCGAGGACGGACATCCGCCGCCGCCCGCCCGGCCGGCGGCGCGTCGGCGCGGGATCCCCGGGCGGGAGGCCCGCCGCCCAGTGGTTGGGAATCTCGGGGTGGCTCTCGCCCGCGCCGATCGGCGGAAGGTGGCCGATCGCCTCCCGGACGCCGACCAAGAGGCTCTCCCCGTCGTGCGGGGGCACGAGCAGCCTCTCCCTCTCGCGGCCCGTCACTCTTCCGGGCTTGACGGCCCCCCTTCTCACGGCGAGGAGGACGCACCTGGTCCGGTACTGCGGCACCCCGAAGCGGGAGGCGCACACCACCTTCGCCCCGGTCACGTAGCCGAGGTCCTCAAGCCGGCCCCGGAGTTCGCCCCAGACATCCCCGTGCCGGGGGTCGGCGAACCCCCGGGCGTTCTCCGCGAACACCAGGTGGGGCCTGAGCCGTCCCGCGAGTCC
Source organism: uncultured Gammaproteobacteria bacterium (assembly GCA_964654265.1). Classification (GTDB taxonomy): domain Bacteria; phylum Pseudomonadota; class Gammaproteobacteria; order Tethybacterales; family CBDBMS01; genus CBDBMS01. Next base: position 3,358 of record CAZZIL010000252.1, read on the forward strand.
CGCGGCCTCCATGAGCAGCCGGCGCTCCCGTTCCCACTTCGGCTGCGGCGGCCGGCGCGGCCTTCTCCTTGGGACCCGGGTGAAGGGGTCGCACGGCGCGCCAATCGCGAGCAGCAGGGGAGTCCGGGGCGACATCCGCCGATGCCGGCGGATCAGCCTTCCCAGGTCGGCCAGGAGCTCCTCCTGCTCCCCGTCCGGGTGCTCCCCGGTGCGCGGGAGGATGTCCCGGGCAAGGAGGCTGGGCGGGGCGCGGTCCAGGGACCCGTTGGCGTTGTTCGGCCGGTAGGTGTCGGCATAGGCGGCCTCCTTGTCGACCCCCGCGACGACATAGCCGCCCGCGTCGATCAGCCCGCGCGTGATGCCGCCGGCCCCGCAGAAGAGGTCGACCGCGAGGAACGCCGGCCGGTCCGGGCCTGGGGCTGGCTGTCCCTGGGGGTTCACGGCCGTTGTCTTTCCGGGGGTGTCATGCGGGGGCGGGAGGTCCGGGAACCCCGCCCGCGGCGGGGGCGGCGTCCCATGGCGCAAGGACACACGGACTTGGCGGACCGCCGCCGCGTTTCCCGTGCGGGGTGCGCCTGCCCGGGGCGGTCCGCCGAGGTCCGCCGCGGGGCCTTTCCGCTCAGTACTTGATCCAGGTGGTCTTGAGCGAGGTGTACTTGTCGAACGCGTGCAGCGACAGGTCCTTGCCGACCCCGGAGCGCCGCAGCCCGCCGAACGGCGTCATCGGGCTGAACGCGTCCATCGTGTTGACCGAGACGTTCCCGGCGCGCAGGGCCTTGGCGACCCGCAAGGCCCGCGCGAGGCTGTCGGTCCACACCGACGCGGCCAGGTCGTAGGCCGAGTCGTTCGCGATCCGCAGCGCCTCGTCCTCGTCGCCGAACGGGATCACCGCGAGCACCGGGCCGAAGATCTCCTCCTGTGCCAGCGGGGACCCGGCATCGACCCCGTCGAAGATCGTCGGGGTCACGTAGAGTCCCTTCCCGTCGACGGTGACCTGTTCCCCGCCGAAGACGAGCCGGGCGGACTCCTTGCCGGCGGCGATGTGCCGCATCACCTTCCCGGTCTGCTCCCGGTCGACCATCGCGCCCATCCTGGACGCCGGGTCGAGCGGGTCGCCCGGCGGCGTCGCCCTCGCGTGCGCGACGAGCCGCTCCAGCAGCGCGTCCTTGACGCTGTGGTGCGCAAGCAGCCGGGAGTTCGCCGAGCACACCTCGCCCTGGTTGAAGAATATCCCGAACGCGGCCATCTCCGCCGCCGCGTCGAGGTCGGCGCAGTCGCCGAACACGAGGTTCGGGCTCTTGCCGCCGGTCTCAAGCCAGACGTGCTTCATGTTCGACTGCCCGGCGTACTGCTGGAACAGCTTCCCGGTCTCGGTCGACCCGGTGAACGCGACGCAGTCGATGTCCGGGTGCAGCCCGACCGCGCGCCCGGCGGTCTCGCCGCGGCCGGGGACCACGTTGAGCACCCCGTCGGGGACGCCCGCCTCGGCCGCGAGCTCCGCGAGCCGGAGCGCCGACAGCGGCGACTGCTCCGCCGGCTTGAGCACGACCGAGTTCCCGGTGGCGAGGGCCGGCGTGCATTTCCAGACCGCCATGTCGAGCGGGAAGTTCCACGGGACCACCGCGCCGACGACGCCGAGAGGCTCGCGCGTCACCATCGCGAGGTCGCCCGGCCCGGTCGGGGCGATCTCGTCGTAGACCTTGTCGATCGCCTCGGCGTGCCACTCGATGACGCCGGCGGAGTCGGGGACATTGAACGTGGCGGCGTCCGTCACCAGCTTGCCCATGTCCAGCGAGTCGAGGAGCGCCAGATCCTCCAGGTTCGATCGCACCAGGCCGGCGAGCCTCAGCAGCGTCCGCTTGCGCTCGGCCGGCGCGGCGCGCGACCAGGCGCCGGAGTCGAACGCGCGCCGGGCGGCGCCCACCGCGCGGTCCACGTCCTCGGCGCCGCACTCCGCGACGTCGGCGAGCGTCTCCCCGGTCGCCGGGTTCACGCACGCGAAGGTCTTCCCGGACGCGGCGTCGGCGTGGCGCCCGCCGATGAAGGCCCGCCCCCCGAACGTGAGCGCGGCGGCGCGGCCCTTCCAGTCCTCGTGTGTCATCTCTGCCATGTCGTCTCCTCGCCGGTGTTTTCCTACTCGTCCCCCGGCACCCCGAAGCTGGGCGCGTCCGCCGGGCTCAGCGCCCGCGTGATGTAGTCGTCGACCATCGGCCGGTAGATCTCCCAGGCACGGGCGAGCGCGCCGATCGGGCCGTCCTCGTCCCAGTCGACCCGGAGGTCGATGATCGGCCAGGACACCTCGTGCACGACCAGCATCCCGGCGGAGCGCACCGGGCCGGCCTCGCCGCCGGCGTCCAGCCCCGCCCGCAGCGCGGCGAGCAGCCGGTCGGCGAGGTGCCCGCCCGTCCCCTGGAAGGCGTCCGCCATGGCGGCGGGCACACCCCGGTCGGCCAGGATGTTCCCGGCGCAGGCGACGTCCGGGCGGGTCTCCTCCGCCCACGTGCCGAGCGACAAGGCGCCGGAGCGCACGGCGGAGTTTCCCAGCCGGTCCACCGCGAGGAGCTGCCGGTAGGCCATGAGGTCCCCGGCCTCGCGCCCGGCGGCCGCGACCGCCTCCCCGGCGTCCGCGCCGCCGGCCATGAGGTCGAGGATGCGCGGCCCCAGGCGGGGGTCGGTGATGTTCTGGCTGGAGACCGCCCCGACGCCCGCGCGCGCGTACGCGCACCGGGCCGCCACCGCCGGCGACGACGACGTGATCGCCAGGCCGAGCATGCCGCTCCGGGCGCAGCGCGCGACGACGGAGAAGGTCATGCCACCGGCCCCGCGCCGCCGTCCGGGATCACCGCGGTCGCCTCGATCTCGACCAGCCACTCGGGCCGCGCCAGCGCGGTGACGACGACCCCGGTGGACACCGGGTGGATCCCGCGGATGTGCTCACCCATTGCGCGGTAGACCGCCTCGCGGTGACGGATGTCGGTGAGATACACCACAATCCTGACCAGGTGCGCCATCTCCCCGCCCGCCTCGCCGATCAGTTGGCGGATGTTGCGCATCACCTGGTGCGTCTGCTCGGCCGGGTCCGCCTCGCCGGTGTTGGCGGAGCTGTCGAGGTCCTGGGCGACCTGGCCTCTCATGTAGACGGTGCGCCCGCTTGCGACCACCGCCTGCGCGAGGTCGTTGTCGAGGTTCTGCTCGGGGTAGGTGTCGCGCGTGTTGAACGGGCGGATGCGGGTGTGGGCCATGGCCGCTCCTAGTGGGCGTGCGGTCGCACGGAGAGGAAGTGCGCCCGGCACAGGTCGCCGAAGCGTTGCGCGACCGGCTTGTCGGGCTCGCCGCGCCGTCGCGCGAGCACCACCCGGCTCGGCTCGGTGTCGGAGCGCAGCGGGCGTGTCACCAGCGCCTTGCCGTCGTAGCTCATGTTGGAGGCCGGCTTGGTCGCGAGCACCGCGTAGCCGAGCCCGTGGGCGGCGAGGCCGCGCACCATCTCGAACGAGCGGGAGCGGAAGCGGATGTTCGGCTCCAGCCCGGCCGAGGTGAAGATCGACACGAAGTAGTCGGCGCTCGGCGGCGCGTCGAGCAGGACCATCGGCTCCGCGGCGAGGCGCCGCGGCGTCAGCTCCCGCTCCGCGGCGAGCGGCGAGCCCTCGGCGAGCAGCACGTAGGGCGCGAGCTCCGCGAGGTACTCGGTCTCGACGTCGTCGCCGAGCCCGAGGTCGTAGAGCAGCGCGAGGTCCGTCTCGCCGCTGCGCAGGCTCTCGAGAAGGCGGCGGTGGTCGCCCTCGACCAGGCGGACGCGGACGTCGCCGTCCGCGCAGAACCGCCGCAGCAGCTCGGGGAGGACGTACGGCCCGAACGTGTGGAAGCAGCACAGCCTCAGGGTGTCGGCGACCCCGCGGGAGTTGGCGTCCGGCCCCGGCGCGGGCTCGACCCGCGCCGCCGTCCCGTAGGCGCGGTTGGCGTAGATCAGCGGGGACCCGCGGCGCTCGGCGAAGATGTCCTCGACCTCGCCGATGAAGACGTGGTGGGTGCCGACCCGCTCGGCGCTGACGACCCGGCAGTCGAACGCGACCAGCGGGTCCTCGACACGGGGGGAGCCCGTGCCGAAGGCGGACCAGTGCGCGCAGCCGAACCGGTCGGCCAGGCCGGGGATGCGCCCGGCGAACGCGTCGGAGATGCGCGACTGGTCGTCGCGCAGCACGTTCACGCAGAACACGCCGTTGCCGAGGATGGCGCCCGCCGCCCGGCTCTTGTGGTGGACGCACACCAGCAGCGTCGGCCGCGGGGTGTCCGCCGACACCGACGACATGGCCGACACGGTGACGCCGGCGCGCCCGGCGGCGCCGTCGGTCGTGACGATGCTCACGGTGCAGGCGGCGAGGCTCATGCCGCCCAGGAACCGCTCGCGCAGCCGCTCGTCGGGCGACGGGGTCACCGGCCCCCGGCGAGGTCCTGCGCGGGGCCGTCCGCCGAGTTGGCGAGCCACTGGATCGCCGCCTGGTCGCCGTCGCGCCGCGGCACCCCGGCCGCGGCGCGGTCGGACAGCCCGGCCGACTTGCGGACGAAGTCGAGCGGGCCGGCCCAGTCGAAGTTGCGGTAGACGGCCGCCAGGTGCGCGAACGGCGGCGCCTGGGCGAACAGCTGGAAGGTGAGCCGGTGCCCGGCGTAGTCCGAGTTGAGCAGGTCCCGGGCGAACGCCAGCAGCTTGCGGCGGTCCTCGGCCACCCAGTCCTCGTTGATCGAGTAGAACTTCTCCAGCCAGGGTCGCGTCTGCGGCGAGTCGAACGCCGCGGCGCTGGGCGTGACGCAGACCTGCCCGCCGCACAGCTCGCGCGCCAGGTGCGTCATCGCCGGGAGGTTCGAGATCGCGTGCACGCGCCCGGCGTACAGCAGCGACTGGTTCGGCATCAGCAGCCCGGCGGGTGAGCGCTCGCCCAGCGTGACCGCCGCCGTCAGGTGCGCGTTGATCCCCTCGCGCCACACCGCGAGGGCCGCGAGCTTCTCCTGGACCGCGGGCTGGCGCTCCAGCCCGGTCTGCCGGACGTTGAACAGCGCGGTGCCGATCATCATGTCCGCCTGCTTGAGCGTGCGCTGGACGAAGGCGAATGCCGAGTAACGGTGGAGCGTCGAGCGGATGTACGCCGCCGCGCGGGTGTGGCGGTAGAACAGCACGTTCTCCCACGGGACCAGGACGTCGTCGAAGACGACGAGGGCGTCGACCTCGTCGAACTGGTCCGCCAGCGGGTAGTCGCGCGGGTCCGCGCGCGTGCCCGCGAACCCGGCGCGGCAGATGAACTTGAGACCGGGCGAGCCAAGGTCGCACACGAAGCCGAGCGCGTAGTCGGACATCGCCTCGTCGCCCCAGTTCGCGATGGTCGGCTTGGTGAACGCCTGGTTGGCGTAGGCGGCGGCCGTCTCGTACTTGGCGCCGCGCACGACGATGCCGGCGTCGGTCTCGCGCACCAGGTGCAGCAGCATGTCGGGGTCCTGCTCCTGCGGCGCCTTGGAGCGGTCCCCCTTCGGGTCCGTGTTCGCCGACACGTGGAACGGGTCGTTGTGGCAGACGCGGCGGACGTGCTCCTTGATGTTGCGGGCGAACTGCGGGTCCACCTCGTTGAGGACGTCCTGGCCGTCGTAGAGGGACCACATCTCGCCGACGGTCTCGTCGCCGACCCGGGTGACAACGCCGCCGATCTCCTCCAGGACGGTGTCGGTCGCGCGGCGCTTCGACCACCAGTCCTCCTGCGTGCGCGGCAGCGCCGAGCCGATCGCGTTGCGCTCGCCCTCGTGCTCGACGGTCATCAGGTCCCGCGTCTCCGGCGCGTGCTGCATGTCGTAGATGCGCGCGCGGATGTCGACCAGCGGCCTCAGCATCGGGTGCGTGGTGACGTCGTCCACGCGCTCGCCGTCCATGTACACCTCGCGGCCGTCGCGCAGCGAGTCGCGGTACTCCTCCCCTGTCCTGATCATCGGCCACCTCCCTGTGATGCCATGGCCGTCCCCGGGCGCCCAGGCCGGAGGCCCGGCCGCCGTCGCCGTCCGCCGCCCCCTGCCCGGCGCGCGCATGCCCGCCGGGCCGCCCCGCGAAGCCCCCGGGCACGGCCCGCAGGCATTATATCCAACACGGCCGCCGGCGCGCGGCGGCGGACCCGCCAGGGCCGGGCGCGACCTGTGCGACAATGGCGCCCAACCAAGAGGGAAGCATGAGTCGCGACAAGGGCAGCCCGGGGGCGCCGCACGCCTCCCCGGACAGAAGAACCCAAGACAGCGTCCCCCCCGAGCTTGCGGAGGCGCTGTTCCAGCTCGGCAGGGTGCGCCCGTGGGCCGCCAGCGAGGAGGGGTACGCGGTCCCGTCGGACGACACCCTCGCAAACGCCGAGAGACTGCTCCGGGGAATGTTCGACGCCGTGCCGCGGCAATACTTCGTGTACCCGATGTCCGACGGCCGGGTGGCGATCGACGCCCCAAGGAAGAACGGGGACTCGGCCATCGTGTACTGCAACCCGGACGGGGGCGTCTGGTGCTTTGTCGACCGGGACGGGCGGGGCGACGAATTCCGGGAGCACGGCACGGCCGAGGGGCTGCCGGACGCGTTCCTTCGCGATGTCCTGGCCGAGATGGCCGATGCGGGGGGATAGGACGCGCGGGGCCGCGCGCCCGCTCAGGAGGCGAGCTCCAGCAGCCGGTCCTCCACGCCCTCGAGAAACTCCGCGACCTTCCCGTGCACGGGACGGTTCAGGTACAGGTACTCCGCCCGCAGCTGCACCGCGGCGACCCAGTCGTCAGGCAACACCAGCCTCAGCCTTGCCAGCACACGGTCCCAGTCGATCGTGATGGCCGACCTGTATATGTTGGTGTTGGCCCCCTGGACCTGGTCGGCACGCACGTTGATCCTTGCCAAGGCCGCGAGCATGCGGGTCTCCGCCGCGAGGACCCCCGTCATGCCGGGGTTGTCCAGGTGGAGCGGGACGGTGTGCCGGTAAAGCAGGTCCGGGTGGGCGAGCGTCTTGTCGTAGTTGACGTAGGGGGCCTCCCCGACCAGCCCGGCCAGTCCCCGGAAGATGTTGCCGTAGGCCAGGTAGGCGACCACGTCCGTGTCCGCCGGTCCGTCGGCCGCGGAGCCCAGTCCCGGCTGCCCGACGGGCGTGTGGTCGCCGGCGATCTCCAGCGACTTGGCCCTGAGCGTCTCGATGAACTCGCCTATCTCGGGGCCGACCGGGCGTCCCAGCTCCCACTCCGCCCTCAGCCGCTCCGCCCGGATCAGCTCGTCGTGCAGCACCTGCGACAGGATGAGGCGGAGCCCATCCCAGTCGAATTTCTTTGGGGACACGTACGGGGCGGCAACCATGTGGCAACGCGCGGCCCAACCTCTCCCGATGGGGGCGCCGTAGGCGTCCCAGACGACCGGGTAGCGGATGGTGCCGTGGGACTCGTCCAGGGCGTCCCCCAGGCGCTCCCTCATCGCGCGAAAGGCGCCGGCGTAGGCCATGTGGACCTCCACCGCCATCTGCTCGTGCCGGGTATGGTCGCGCAACGGCGGGTCCGGGTCGGGCGCCCACGCGTCGCTGTACCGCGAAGGCCGGCTCACGGGCGGGAAACGCGACCGGCGCGCCGGCACCGCGGCATCGCGCCCTGTCCCGGGGTGGCGGCGCCGGGCGCCATCACGCGCCCCGCCCGGTCGTGGCCGAGCTTTTCCGGTCCGTGCCCATGGGGGGATGATACGGGAAACGGTCCCCGGCGTGTCGTGCCGTCCGCGCGCGAGGCGCGTGCCCGCTCAGAAGGAGAGGTCGACCGACAGGTGCCCGTACAGGCTGTCATCGCTGTCCCGGCTGTGCCCGGCGTGTCGCTCGGCGCCGAGCGCCATGCCGACCCGGGCGGGGCCCAGCGGGCGGGTGTAGGTGAACCGCAGGTCGAGGGCGCGCCCGCCCGGCTCAAGTCCGACCTCGACCATCTCGTGGACGACCTTGCGGCCGGGGGTGCGCCCGACCGGCAGCCGCAGGAGAAGGGACCCGTCCTCGATCCGCAACGGTTGTTCCAGCGAGAGCGCGAGGACGTCCTTCGCGTCGGCAATCCCGCGGCCCTCGACCGCCATGCCGAACGACGAGGTCGTGACCGGGCCGGCGTCCCTCACGATCCCGCGCGCGCGGAGCTCCGGGTCGGTGTGCCCGGCGTGGGCGGAGACGCGCGCGCGCCAGTTCCCGCCGAGGGCGGCCCCGGCGGAGAATCCGCCGAAATAGGTGCGCCCCCCGGCCTCGCCGAACGCCCCCTGCGGGGAGATGCCGGCGAACCCGGCCGACTCCTCCAGGACGCCCGCCTGGAACGACAGGGCGCCGCCGGGCGAGCCGATCTCGAGGAGCACGCCGAGGTTGTCCTCCCCGGCGGAGTCGTCCCATCCCGGCAGGCGGGCCGCCCCGGCGAAGGCCCCGTAGGAGAGTCGCGTCCCGCCGTGGAGGGGAAAAGAGCCGCCGATCCCGGCGCCGTCGCCGACAAACCGCAGGTGCGGCGCGGAGTGGAAGGGCTGGCGGTCGAACGCCCGCGCCGGGGCGTCGCTTTCCCGGTAGGGTCCGAACAGGCTTCCCGGCTGGCGGCCCACGGAGACGAAGTGGTCCCGCCCGCCGTCGCCGTCGCGGCGGTAGACGGCCTGTCCCAAGGCCCCGGCGTCGGTGAGGCCGACCGAGAGTCTCCCGCCCGCGACACTGAACTCCCTGCCGGCCGGGTCGCCGCCAGTGAGCTGCCGAAGCGGGCGCAACGGGTTGGCGGCCGGGCCTTCCGCGAGCCGCGAGTCCGCGCCCAGGAAGAAGGGCGACCCCAGGCCGTCGAAGACGACCATCTCCCGCCCGGCGAGCGCCCGGCCGAGCGCGTCGCCGGCCGCGTCGCCGAGCGTGCCGACCAGGGAGCCGGCGAGCGGCCGGGAATCCCCGCCGACGTCCTCGCCGGTCGCGACGGACGTCGTCCCGAGGGGGCGCGTCCCCTGGTCCAAGTCCACCACGCCCTGGCCGTAGACGGAGGAGTCCGCGTAGGTCCCCGACTTGTCCGCGGTCGCGAACAGCCGGGCCACCAGCTCGGTGTTGCCGATCTGGCCGCGGAAATGCTGGCGCATCACCGCGAGCGCGCCGCTGACGATCGGCGCCGCGAGGGAGGTCCCGTTCGCCAGGCGGTAGTGGGTGTCGCTGTCGTTCCCCGCGGTCAGGATCTCGCCCCCCGGCGCGGCGATGCAGTAGTCCGCGGCGATCCCGCAACGGTTGGAGAACCAGGCGATGTCGCCGTCCTGGCCCAGGGCGACGACGGCGATGAAGTGCCCGCGCAGCTCCGGGAAGTGCACGCCGAGTCCCTCGATGATGTTGGGCGAGTCGTGCGGCGCCCTCGCCCCGTTCGGGAGTCTCTCGGCCCGCGCGTTCCCGGCCGACCGGACGAAGATCTTGCGCTCCGCGGCCGGGGTGTCGGCCTGCGCGAAGGCCGCGGCGGTGTGGCGGAACTTCTCCCGGATGTCGGCGGCGTCGTACTGCGAGATCACCCCCGAGTAGCCGAAGCTGTGGTTGATGATCTCGGCGCCGACCGTCTCGGCGGTGTTGACAAACCACC
>CAZZIL010000253.1:0-4460 GCA_964654265.1 uncultured Gammaproteobacteria bacterium
TGGCTTGCGCGGCCCCGGGACCCGGCATGACGGCCCTCTTGGCGCCCACCGTCTTTCCCCACTTCGGTGACAGGATGAAGTCGTTCCCGGCCATGTTGCCTCCCCCCTTCACGGCGGGGACGGCCACGAGGGCAAGCTCCGATCTTGGCTCGCCAGCGGTCACGCCGGGAACCGGAACGCAGGCGTCGAGCAGCTGTGCAAGCCTTCGGCCATGTGTCGCCGAGCGGGCAAGCTTTTCCCCCACGCCGTCGGCGCTCCCCTTGGGCCAGTCGGGCAGCGGGATGCGCGGCCATTCCATGCGCAGGGCGCCCGCGTTCCTTTTTCGGTAACCGGGATCGTGAAGATGGCCCAGGACGCAGTGGAACAGATCCTCCTCGCTTGCGCCCGCGGCCCGGATGTACTGGGACGCGTGGCAGGAGAGGTTTGGGCGCCTCCTGCTGCCGACCGTGTCCTCGTCCCGGACTCCGTCGCCGTTGAGCCACAGCGGGAAGATCGACGCGCTGCCGAAGATCAGGTCCACGCACCCCAAGGGGGTGATCACCTGCGCCGGGCTCCACTCGCGCCGGGGCCGTTGCTGCGACACCAGCCACCTGTTTCCCTCAAACACGTTCATCGCGTAGCTCGGCCTAGGCCTGCCGAGGAGGTCGCTGTCCCAGTAGAGCCAGCGGACGTCGAACGGCAGGTAGGCGTAGCGGACGAATCCCTCCTTGGCCGGCCCGCCGCGCCGCAGCAGCATCTCGCGCACCGCGCGCGGGTCAAAGTGGGCCTTGGCGCCCATCGACCCCGGGTGGCGCGACGCGATCTCTTCGTGGGACAGCCTCGGGTTGAAGTAGTCGCCAATCCTCTCCTTGAGGCGCGGCAGGTCGATGTCGACCAGGAAGGCGTCCAGCCCGGTCTTGATCCCGGGGAACTTGCACGGGAACAGATCCGGCAGGGCGGGCCACGAGTGCCAGCGCCTGCTGGCCTTCGCTTCCAGGAAGGGGAGGCCCAGCGAGAGCGCGGGCCGATGCCTGGCATACAGGTCCGAGTTCGGGGTCTCCGCCGTCTTCTCAAGCTCCGCGCGCTTGCCTGTCCCCCACAGCTGGCGGACCTCGACCGAGCCCGCGGGAGCGTGCCCCTTCTTGCGCACCAACGTCGCGATGGCCGTCCCCACCTGGATGCCGACGGGGTCGCCCTCCGTCGAGAAGACGCTTGGGTCGGGCGACCCGTCGGGGGCGGTCTTCCCCGTCGCGTACCTGTCCCCGTTCAGGCAGTCAATGCGGATCGCGTCGAACTCCTCCAGGTACCGCTCCCTCATCCCCGTGAACGAGAGCCCGTCAAGCCACGAGTGGTTCGAGATGAAGCAGACGATCCCCTCGCCCATCTTCTCGGTGATGTGCCGCTCGGCCATGCGGAAGAAGCGGACGTACGGGTCGTTCACCCCCTTGCCTTGCGGCCGCCTCACCCGCCTCGTGGTCCGATAGGCCTCCGTGAGCCTGCGCTCCTCGTCCTCCGCCGCCTCCGCAAGGCCGGCGTACGGCGGGTTTCCCAGGATCACGAGGACGGGCGTCTCCTGCTTGGCCTTGCGCGCCCGGACCCGCTCCTCCTCCAGTCCCTGGATGTGCAGGGGCTTCGAATCCGGCTTGGGCTGCCAGCCCGTCAGGGCGTTCGTGAGGAACACCTGAAGGCAGTCCGACTTGTCGTCCTCCAGAGGCGCGTTCAGCTCCTCCAGTGTCAGTCCAACTTGCAGATGGGCGATGACATAGGGGGCGGGCATGATCTCGAAGCCGAACAGCCGGCTGGTTGCGGCCTTCCGTATCTCCTCGCCGGCAAGGGTGCCACGCCCTTGGCGTCCGGCCCCGTGCGCGATTCGCCGCAGGACCTCCGTCAGGTAGGCCCCCGTCCCGCAACATGGGTCCAGCACGTAGACGTTGTCGGCCAATAGTCCCTTGGCAATGCCGAGGTCCTCGCGAAGGGCCCTGTCGACCCGGGCCACCATGTACTTGACGACCTCCGGCGGGGTGTACCACACCCCCAGTTGCTTGCGCATTTCCGGGTCGAACGCCTTCAGGAAGGGCTCGTAGAAGTACGGGACCGCCTCCCCCTCCCTGAGATGTCGGAAGAACGAGGCGCGGTCCACGCGGCTGAACACGGCGGCCGCGTGGTCCAGCGCCTCCTCGATGTTGAGCGATTCCAGGCGGTCCGGGTCGGAGATCTGCCAGAACAGCGCCCGGAGCACCGGGACCTGAAGCGAACGCACTTCCCGGTGCCAGCTGAACCGCGATCGGTCCGATCTGTCATCGAACAAGGGACCGTCGACGGCGGGTGCTCGCCGGGAACGGGCCCACAGCACCCAGGCGGAGAAGAGCCCGTAGAAGAGGGTCTGCACCAAGGTCGAGCGGAAGAAGTGCGTCCCTTTCTCCCCCTTGAAGTGGATGCCGAGCCCTTTCTCCAACGCGGTCCGCAGCTCCCTCAAGGATCGGACATCCCCCGCCGCCTCCACCCTTGCGAGCGCATCGCGGGCGTGGGACGCGAGCAGGACGGCCAGGTCCCCCGGGTCGGCGATCGTGGCCCGGTGGGACAGGGCCCGCACCAGAAACTCGACCAGGCGTGCGCCGTGGCTCTTGGCGAACGATGCGGGATTTTCCGTCAGCCGATGGAACTCCTCCGGGCTCTCGGCAAGCCTCAGGGTGTGGACCTTCGCCCACTGACCCCTCTCGTTCTCTCCCACCAGGACGAAGTCCCGCAGGTTGGTCACGAGGACCAGCCGGTGTTTTTGCCAGTGCCGCGTCACTTGGGTGCCCTCGGCCGTGAGCCATGCGTCCTCCCGGACCGGCTTGACCTCGACCACGCCGAACTCCGGCGCCTGGCTCTCCCCCGGCTTACTCGCCCGGATCTGCCGCTCGGAGAACAGCCCGAAATCGGGATGCCCCGCCCCTTGCGCCGCCGGCTCGCTGACGCAGGTCACCCTGGGGCTCAGCAACGAGCCGACCGCGCTCAGCAACTCTCCGAGCGCGGAACAGGGGGAGCGCTCGTCGGTGACGCTGTCCGACTTCCGCAACCGCGCCAGTCCCCGGAAATAGGAACTGGCGATCGCGCGTGCCGCGTGGGAATCGATCATGCCTGCGTCCGGGATGCCATGGCGGGACCTGCCACATCCCGGGCTCGCGGCAGGGGCATGGGCTAAGGCTGGGACTCCCCGTCCGGGTCCGCGGGCAGTCGCGCGTGGTTTTTCCAGACTTCCCGGGCGCGCACGAACCCGGCATCGCCGTCCTCGTGGCGCACGGCGATCCAGCCGTCGGCCTCGTCCTGTCGCACCTCCAGGACGACGCCCTTGTCCGCGGCGAACACGATCTCCGCGTCGGCGGCCGGGCGGGCGCGCACGTTGGCGCGCGGCGCCCGGACCACCGCGAGGTGGGCGGTGTCGGTCTCGCCGTTGCGGACCCAGCCGACCTTCCCGTCGGGGGTCTCGACCTTGTCCCACTGGTCGGTGCCGACCACCCGGCGTAGCGGGAACCCGGTGTCGAGGATCAGCAGTGGGTTCCCCTTGTCCGACGGCGCCGCGTAGAGGACGGCCGGGCGGTTGGTGAGGAGCCCGTCGGCAAGCGCGGCCGCGGGCGCCGGGCAGGCGAGAAGCAGCGCGAGCGCGGCGGCGGGCAGGCGTCTGCGGGCGGTCGGGGCCATCACGACCGGCTCAGCGGGAAGTTGCCGGCGGTCCAGTTCTGGATGCCGCCGCGGATCAGGAACACCTTCTCGAAGCCGAGTTGCCTCAGCTTCTTCGTGGCCGCCGGCGAGCGGCTGCCGCGCTCGCACACGACGATGACGGGCTTCGCCTTGAACTTCTCGATCATCTTCGCCTTGACGTCGAGCTCGTCGAGCGGGATGTTCTTCGAGTTGACGATGTGCCCCTTGGTGAACTGCTCCTTGGGCCGGATGTCGAGGTAGAGCCCCTGGGTGCTGTTGAGCATCTGGATGGCGCTCATCGGCTCGACCTGCCCGGGGTCGGACGGGCGCATCCAGTAGACCAGGGCGAGGGTGCCGCTGAAGGCGGCGGCCATCGCGAGCACCAGGTTGTCGAGGAGGAAGTCAAGCATCGGCATGGGCGGGGAGCGGCGCGGCGCCGGCGCGCCGGCGCGCCCCCCGGTTGAACAGGGACTGGTGGAAGGAGAGGCACGCCGGGGCGAACAGCAGGATCAGCCCGGTGGCGAACAGCAGCCCGAAGCCGATCGACACCGCCATCGGGATCAGGAACTGCGCCTGCGTCGAGGTCTCGAACACCAGCGGCAGGAGGCCGAAGATGGTCGTGAACGACGTCAGCAGCACCGGGCGCAGGCGCTGGCAGCTGGCGTCGACGATGAGCCGGTCTGGGTCCTCCTCGGGACGCTCCCCCGCCATCGCCTGGAAGAACGAGATCAGGACGATCGAGTTGTTGACGATGATCCCGGCGAGGGTGAACACGCCGAAGAAGGAGAGGATCGACA
>CAZZIL010000254.1:0-4860 GCA_964654265.1 uncultured Gammaproteobacteria bacterium
CAGGTCCGGCGTGCCGGACGGGCCGAACCCACCCCGGCCCGCACGCAAACCCCTGACAACCCCCCGGTCCGAGTCCCGCACACCGACGCGCGCAAGGTGCCGCGGTCCGCCCGCGCACCGACTGGCGCACCCCCGTCAAACCCGTGGGCCATCCCCGCCACATCGGCCAGTGTGGTAGACTCTTGCCATGCAACAGACGGTCGCGCCAGATTGGGGCAACTACGGGGGGTCCATGACACTTCCCGGAGACGCGGTGTCGACATTGCCGCCACCGCCCCTCTAACGACACGCACGTGGGAGTTCACCGCCTCACCGAGGTTGGTGTGGAGGAGTCACACGCCGAGGCGATAGTGGGCGAGCAGCTCCGCGCCGTTGGGGAAAACGTTGCCAGCAAGGCCGACATCGCGCTTCTGCGGCGGGATCTCACGGCCGAGATTGCGGCTGTCAGGCACGAAACCGAGCAGATGCGACAGGAACTCAAGGCCGAGATCGCGGCCCTCCGACACGACACCGAGCAGATGCGACAGGAACTCAAGGCCGAGATCGAAGTTCGGGCCAAGGAGACACAAAACTGGCTCCTGCGATGGGGGATGGCGCAGACCATGGTCATCATCATGTTTGTCGTCGGGCTTGTCAAGCTGCTGTAGGAGACTCCCGCAAGCCGGACTTGCGCTTGGCAGGCAATGCGTTGCCTTGCGTGCACTGGCGCCGTGAGCAGTCAACGCCACAGGCAAGCGGCTGACGACACCTTCTGATCATCGCCGACGGCGCACAGGACAGGGGTCCCGCCAACAGACGCACCCAACCCGATCGGTGCTCGGAAGCCTGCGGTCACAGGGGGCACAGGCAGGACTGCCGCCCGAGAGGCGAACAGCCATGGGCGCCTAAGGCTGAGAGGAAATCCTCCTCTCGACATCGCAGATCGCGCCGTGCAAGTGACCGGTGATTCGTATCAGATAGCCCATCTCCTCGCGGATCGCGTTCGTCTCTTCCAAGTAGTGGCGAGGAACTCTGCGCTTTCTGCGGTTTAGAACCCTTATCCGCTCTTCCACCACAGTGGCCACGGTCCGCGTGTGCTCCAGGACACCCGGGTCAAGTGGGTTGTCCGAGACTCCCGGGCTGGTCGGGTTGTTTTCCTGTGTCTCCATTCGATTCTCCTGTGGGACATCCCACTAACCGCCTGCCGGGTTGCCGCCGTCTTGACGGCCGTCCGCCAGGTCCGGCATTCCCCGCGCTCGCCATCGCGGCCAGACGCGCCGAGACTGCCGGAGCCCCAAGCCCAACCGCGTGCACGCATCGACAGACCCGGGGCCGACACGCATCCGGCAGAGCCGGCACGCAGCCCTGGTCCTCCCCGGCCCCGTCCGGCGGCACCGTCGCCGCGCCCAGGTCTGCCCCACCTGCCAGACCCTCCTTACACTCCCCGACCGATCCATGCCCGAGGCCGCGGACACGATCGGATCTCGGGGGCAAGAGTGCCGCAGGCACCCGACCGCGTGCCAGGCGCCCGCCGGCGCCCGACAGGGGACGGGGGCGCCCGTCAGGGGACGGGGGCGCCCGTCAGGCGCCAAGCGGGAGCTCGTCCGCCACCAAGCGGACCCAGTA
Source organism: uncultured Gammaproteobacteria bacterium (assembly GCA_964654265.1). Lineage (GTDB taxonomy): Bacteria > Pseudomonadota > Gammaproteobacteria > Tethybacterales > CBDBMS01 > CBDBMS01. Next base: position 1,606 of record CAZZIL010000254.1, read on the forward strand.
CGCGCAACCGTACGGGGAGGCCTCGTCGTTGAAGTCGTAGTGCGAGCTGTGGAGCCCGGCGGTGTCGCCGTTCCCCATGAAGATGAACGCCCCGCCGCGGACGTTGAGCATGAACGCGAAGTCCTCGGCCCCCATGCTCGGGAGGATGTCGTCGTCGACGTTGGTATCGCCGACCACCCCGCGGGCCGCGCGCGCCGCGATCCGCGTCGCCTCCGGGTCGTTGTCGGTGACCGGGTAGAGCCGCCGGTAGTCGAGCCGGACCTCGACCCCGTGGGCCTTGCCGACCTGCTCGCACACCTGGGCGATCGTCGCCTCGACCCGGTCCCGGGTCCCCTCCTTGAGCGTGCGGGCGGTACCGCCCAGGGTCACCGTGTCGGGCACGACGTTGTGCGTGTGGCCGCCCTCGAACTTGGTGACCGTCACCACCGCGCTGTCGAGCGGGGCGACCACCCGGCTCGGGATCGACTGCAGCGCGCACACCACCTGCGCCGCGGCGAACATCGGGTCGTCGCACAGGTGGGGGTACGCCGCGTGCCCGCCCTTCCCGGCGACCGTGATGTCGAAGAAGTCGGCAGAGGCCATGATGGTCCGCGGGCGGATCCCGAACGTCCCGACCGGCATGCCCGGCATGTTGTGCAGGCCGTAGACCCGGCGGATGCCGAACCGCTCCATCAGGCCGTCGCGCACCATCGCCTCGCCGCCGGCGCCTCCCTCCTCCGCCGGCTGGAACACCAGCGCGACCACGCCGTCGAAGTCGCGCTCCGACGCCAGGCGCCTCGCCACCCCCAGCAGCATCGCCGTGTGCCCGTCGTGCCCGCAGGCGTGCATCCGCCCCGGCACCGTCGACACGTGGCCGAAGGTGTTGAGCTCCTCGATCGGCAGCGCGTCCATGTCGGCGCGAAGGCCGATCACCGTCCCGCTCCGGGTCTCACGCCCCTTGACGATCCCGACCACGCCGGTGCGGCCGATCCCCTCGACCACCTCGTCGCACCCCATCACGCGCAGGTTGTCCGCCACCAGCCGCGCCGTGCGGTGGACGTCGTACAGCAGCTCAGGGTGACGGTGCAGGTCGTGCCGCCAGACGGTGATCTCGCGGTCCGCGCGGAAGTGCCCCACCAGGTCCACGTCAGCCGCGCGGCGCGCCCCCACGCCCGCCGACCGGGCCCCGGGCGCGCAACGCGCGGACCCCGCCGCGCATGTGTCCCCGGTGGCCGACCATCCCCGAATGATACGGCAATCCGCCCCGCAAGCGAAAAAAACCCCCGAAAACAATTTACAAAGCGGCGCGTTTCGCATACACTCCCCATGTTGCTGGCGCGGGCGCCGGGCGCGGGCGGGACCGCCCGCGGTCGGGCCGACCGTCGCGGACGCCGCATGCGCGGACACCCGAAAGGACGAATGGACCCACACACTCGCAGCCACCCGCACGCGCGCACCGGACCGGTGCCGACACGCGCGGGAGACCACCCGCCACGCGCACTGTTTTGCGTGTGCGGCGCCACGCGCCCGGCGCCGCGCACACCGGAAAGGAACCCGAGGAATGAAGAGTTTGCTGATCAACACCGAGCTGCCCGAGGAGAGGCGGATCATCCTGGTGGAGGACGGCCTGGTCACCGACTACGAGACCGAGCTGGAGGGCCAGGTCTCGCAGAAGGGGAACATCTACCGCGCGACGATTGAGCGCGTCGAGACGAGCCTGGAGGCGGCGTTCGTCGACCTGCCGGGCGACCGCAACGGCTTCCTGCCGTTCCGGGAGATCGCGCCGGAGTACCTGAGGCCGGCGGACGGCGACAAGCCGGTCGGCGAGCGCATCGCCGCCGGGGACAAGCTCCTGGTGCAGGTCACCAAGGAGAAGCGCGACAACAAGGGCGCGGCGCTGACGACGCACATCAGCCTGGCCGGGTGCTACCTGGTGCTGAGGCCGACGCTCAAGGGGAAGACCCAGATCACCCGCAACATCGCGCACGAGGACCGCGGCGACACGCAGGCGATGCTCAACGGGATCATCGGCGACCGGGACATGAGCGTGATCCTGCGCACCGCCGGCCTGGACTGCACCCCGGAGGACCTGCGTTGGGACTTCGAGAGCTACCTCCTCAAGCTGTGGGGCCTGATCCGCGACGCCTACGCGCGGCAGAGCAAGAACACGCTGATCTACGCGGAGAACAACCTGCTGCAGAAGGCGATCCGCGAGTACCTCCGCGCCGACGTCGACGAGGTGGTGTGCGACACGCCGTCGGTGCACGAGGAGCTCAAGGGGCTGGTCGAGCTGATGATGCCGGAGTACGCCGACCGCGTCAAGTTCCACGAGGGGCCGTCGCCCCTGGTGCGCCTGGGCACCGAGCGGCAGATCCGCGCCGTCCACAGCCGGATGGTGGGGCTGCCGTCCGGCGGCAAGGTCGTGTTCGACAGCACCGAGGCGCTCGTCGCCATCGACGTCAACTCGGCGCAGTCGACCCGGGAGTCCGGGATCGAGGAGACCGCGCGCAAGACCAACATCGAGGCGGCGACCGAGATCGCCCGCCAGCTCAAGCTGCGGGACCTCGGCGGGCTGATCATCGTCGACTTCATCGACATGGACTCGAAGCCCGCGCGCGACCAGGTCGAGCAGCACTTCAGGAGGGAGCTCAAGAGGGACCGCGCGAGGATCCGCGTCGTCGGGATCTCCGAGCTGGGGCTGCTGCAGCTGTCGCGCCAGCGCATCCGGCAGTCCGTCGACCTGAGCTACCAGACGCAGTGCTCCCGCTGCCACGGCACCGGGAGGATCCAGACCGTCCAGGCCACCTCGATCGAGATCATCCGCGCCGTGCGCGAGAGCGCGCTGTCGCCCGACACCGACGCGCTCGTCGTGACCTGCCCGGTCGACGTGCAGACCAACCTCCTCAACGAGAAGCGCATCGAGCTGCGCAGGCTCGAGGACCTCCACAACGTGAGCATCACGGTCGTCCCCGACGTCAACCTGCAGACGCCCAACCACCACATCAAGGTCCTGAGCCGGGAGAAGAAGCGCGACGCCCACCTGTTCGGCAAGCTCAGCTACCAGATGAACGACCGGCAGAAGGACGAGCCGCTGCGCGACTACCTGGACAACCTGCCGCAGGTCGTCCCGTCGGCGCGCCCGGTGGTCGAGCAGGTCACCCCCGGCAAGCGCGACGCCGCCAACGGCGGACCCCGGCCCGATCCCGACTCCCCGAAGGAGAAGGGCCTGCTCGGCAAGATTGTGGGCATGCTCTTCGGCGCCGCCTGGGGCGGGCC
>CAZZIL010000255.1:0-4389 GCA_964654265.1 uncultured Gammaproteobacteria bacterium
CGATGGTCGTCGCCGCGTACGCGCGGCGCCACCCCGGCCGCGTCCGCTCGCTTGGGCTACTGTCGACGGCCGCAGGGCGCGCCGCGGAGGACGCCGCCAAGGTGCGGGCCGTGCTGCAGGAGATGGAGGAGCGCGGCGTCGCCGCCGTGATGGGGACGCTGTCCGGGCGCTGGTTCACCGACGAGTTCCGGGCGTCCCGCCCCGACGTTGTCGACCGACGCATGCGGGAGGCGCTCGCGACGGACCCGGGCGCGCTGTTGAACGCCTTCCGTGTCTATGCCGAGACGGAGATGGGCCCGTGGCTGCCCGAGGTCGGCGCGCGCACCCTGGTCCTGACCGGGGAGAACGACGGGGGGTGCAGCCCGCGTCTCAACCGGTTCATCGCCGACGCGCAGCCGGATGCCGAGCTCGTGGTCCTCCCCCGGGTCCGGCACGCGACGCTTCTCGAGGCCCCCGACCAGGTCGCGGACCAGCTGGAGCGGTTTTTCGCGGGGTGAGTCTGCCGGGCAGGCCTGCCCTGTCCGATCCGCCGCGGCACGCGAGCACGCCGGGTGAGCTGGGATCGCGCGAGCCGACACTCGCCCCGACTGCCAAGGCAACCGGCCTGCGTCACAGTTTCCCGTCGGTCCTTGGTCTGTTGTCGTCCGACACTCGCCCGGGGCGGTCTCTCCGGCGGGGTGCCCGCGACAGGTCCCGGGCTACCCTTCGGCCAAGGTTCCCCGCGAGCCTCCCCGGCTTGGCCTTGGCATCCTGGCCAGACCCCTACGAGTCCCCCGGGCCGCCGCGTGACTTCCACCAGTCCTTGAGCGCGTCCATGACAGGATGCAGGGAGTCGTCCTCCTTGGTTACCCGGTACAGGCCATTGATCAGGAGTCCGCAGACCGCCACAATGCACGAGAACGTGCCAACCGCGAAGATGGCGACCACCCTCCAATCAACCGTTGAGAAGAGCATGAGCCAGAGCAGCGTGAAAAACAGCGCCACCGGCACGGCGAGGATCATCCACGTCCACCGGACACGGCGTTGCCGGATCTGCTCCAGGCTCTTTCGTTTCTCGATGAGCAGGTCGGTGACCCCTCCCGTCATGCCTGTCGCCTCCACCTCGGCTGTGGTCGCCGACTCCTCCTTCTGGGGACCAGTCGCGCTCTTCCGTTCGTCGGCCGTTACGGACTGTGCTCCCAAGCCCGCGCCGAACTTGCCCGAGTCATGCGCCATCGCCAACGGCCTCCTGTTCCTCACACTTCTGCCGCTGTCGCTCCTCCCCTTGGCGAATCACCTCAAGGAAGTGGTCCTTGATCAGCTTGTTGGAGATGTGCGCGCCAAGCCCGTACTGTTTCATCTGTGCCCACGGGGTGCCCTGCATGTGTGTCAGTTCCGACAAGGCGAAGAGGGACATCACCGAGTACGTCTCGTACACCCGCCTGATGACATGCTCCTCGTCCTCGGAGAATTCGGCGGCGTACCCCTGCACGTGCCTCACGGGGGCGACGGAAGGCCTAGGCGGCTCGGGGCGGAACGCGCGGTACACCGCGTACACAACCGGTCCGTACGGCCACACTTGGATGGGGTGGTAGATCAGCGGCCGGTCGTGAACCGCCAAGGTCCACCCGTGCGCGAAGTAGACGAACTTGACCAGCTGGAGGATGGTGACAAGCCCGTCCTCCTCATCGGCATGATCGATGAAGCGGTTGGCCACCGCGCGGGAGTCGTGACCGCGGGGTTTTTCGTCAGGGTCGTGCATGGGTGTGCAAGGATACCACGAAACTGGCGGGTCCGGCACCTCGCGGCAGGTCCGTTGCCGCCGCGACACCGGATGGTCGGGCTTGCGACCTCTCCCCGGATCAGGCACGTTGCGTTTTTTGGTGCCCCCGGTCAGGCGTCGCGGGCAACCTGGCGCGGCTCCTCGCGGACATGAGTCCGCCGACCCCGTCCGGCGAACCGGGACCGAGCGGACTGACTTCAGTTCCGCCTGTCAGCCAGCCGCCTGTTGATCCCGGGATTGTTGCCGCCGGGCCTCGCATTGGGTTCGGGGTCGTCCCCGGTGTCTCAGTCAGCCCACGGGTCCTCGGGTCACTCCGGGACTGCCGCCTGTCCTCGCGCGCGTCCGTGTCGGGACGCGGGGAGTGGTCTTCCTGGGCCGCCCGGCACAAGTCCCAGGATGCATGAGAACGTGCCGGCCGCGAAGGTGATGAGCACCCTCCAGTCAACGCCCGTGAGAGACAGGAGCAGGACCAACGCGACAAACAGCACCGCAGGCACGAAGAGGATCGTCCGTGTCCACGAGACACGATGGTGGCGGATCTGCTCCATGCTCTTGCGCTTCTCGATGAGCAGGTCGGTCTCTGCGCCCGCCAGGGTTGCCGCTCTCACCTCGCCCGCGACCATCAATTCCTCTGTTCCCGGGTCGGCGGCGGCCTTCCGTTCCTCGGTTGTTACGGATTGCGCTCCCAGGCCCGCGCCCAACTTGCCCGGATCATGCGCCATCGGCGACGGCCTCCCGTTCCTCGTGTTCCTGTCGCTCGCGCTCCTCCCCTTGGCGAATCAGGTCGAGGAAGTAGTCCTTGATCACCTTGTTGGAGATCTGCGCGCCAAGTCCGTACTGCTCCATCTGCGCCCACGGGGTGCCCGGCTTGTGTGTCAGCTCTGACAAGGCGAAGGGGGACATCACCGAGTACGTCTCGTACACCCGTTTGATGACGTGCTCCTCGTCCTCGGAGAACTCGGCGGTGTACCCTCGCACCTGCCTCACGGGGGCGGCGAAAGACCGGGGGGGGGCTCGGGACGGAACGCGCGGTACACCGGGTACACAACCGGCCCGTACGGCCACACCTAGATGGGGTGGTAGATCAGCGGCCGGTCGTAGACTGCCAAGGTCCACCCGTGCGCGAAGTAGACGAACTTGACCAGCTGAAGGATGGTGACAAGCCCGTCCTCCTCATCGGCATGGTCGATGAGGCGGTTGGCCACGGCGCGGGAGTCGTGGCCACGTGGCCTTTCGTCGGGGGTTGACACCAGCTGCAAGGATACCACGGAACTGACGGGGCCGGCGTCTCGCGGCAGGCCCGCCGCCGCGGTACCGGACGGTCGGGCTTGCGGCCCCTCCCGGATCAGGCGCGTGGCGGATGTCCCGGCCAAGTCGCGGGCAGCTTGGCGCGGTTCCCCGCGGGGTGGGCTGTCGGGCCCCGCCCGGCATTGCCGGGCGGAGCCTGCCTACTTGGGCCGCTTCGGCGAGCGAAGGTGTCGGGCAAACCTCTTCGGCCAGTCCACCGGGCGGACGAAGTCGGAGTGCCAGCGCAGTTCCCTCACCAGCCGGGCTCCCGGAAGGTCGACCATCACGACCTGAAGCCCTTCCCTTCGGGCGACCCGCGTTGCCGGGAGGCAGTCGATGTCCCCGCAGACCAGGATGATCCGGTCGAAGGAGCGCCGGAGCGCGTTCATCACGATGTCGATCCCCAGTCGCATGTCGACCCCCTTCTGCTGGATGTCGAGGTCGAAGTCCCCGTCCGCCAGGTCCTTCGGGACACCGCCGCCGCGCGCCCGAAGGACAAATCCCCGGTTCCTCACGGTCCCAAGGCGGACGGCGAGCAGCGGGCGGCTTGCGAGATCCTTGAGCCACGACCTGTCCGGGGCCCGCTTGATCTCTTTCCCGGAGATCGGCAGCTTCACGGTCCCGTGGAACGGCTCGCAGTCGTAGTAGAGCACCCGGAGCAGTGTCTCGCCGGGCTCGACGCACGACAGCGCGACCTCCTCGATCAGGTCCGGGGTGTACATGAGCCCGGCCTTGTGGGCCAAGGCCCGGAAGAACCCCCCGTCAATGAAAATCCCGACTCTCATTCGCGCGCAACCCCTGTACAAAGCGACCCCCGCATGACGCGGGGGCCGTTACTCGCCTACGAGTGTAGCGGATACATGCTCGCCTACGAGCGTAGCGGATACATGCTCGCCTACGAGCGTAGCGGATACACCCCATCCCGGCAAGGCCCGAAGCCCCCACCGAGATGGGCGACACCCGCATTGTACACGAAAAGTGGCGCGAGTCGACAGTTTTTTTGCCCCGCCGCGGATTCGGGGCCTGCGCGTCGCGCGCAGGCGACGCCGGGCGGCCGGTCAGAGCTTTGCGGGCGTGCCCAGCAAGACGGCGACATTGGGGACCTGCTCCAAGGCCCACCTCAGCTCCTTGCGGTCGTAGCTGGAGAGGTTGCCGGTGGCCACCCGGTTGCCGAGCGGGAGTCCGACCTGGATGTCCGCCAGCTGCTGGCGCAGGATCAGGCCGAGCAGGATCCGGTGCGCCTCGACCAGGCTGTCGATGATGTTCTCCGGCGCGGCGCCGATCTCGCCGCACTCGCGCAGCCGGTCGGGGGTGGTCCACGCCGTCACGCCGTGGCGCAG
>CAZZIL010000256.1:0-5128 GCA_964654265.1 uncultured Gammaproteobacteria bacterium
CAACGCGTCGATCAACATCATGAGGGGGAAGGAGGGGGTGTCGAGAATCAACGGTCTCATCCGCAGCCTGCTCCGGGTGTTCGACCGGAGCTGCTACGTCGGCTACACCGCGACCCCGTTCGCCAACATCTTCATCGAGCCGGACAGCGACGACGATATGCACGGCGAGGACCTGTTTCCCCGCGACTTCGTCATGAGCCTTGATCCGCCGAGCAACTACTTCGGGGCGACACGGGTGTTTGTCGACGAGCCGGAGACCGTCATCCGGGACAACAGCGACAACGGGAGAATCCTCCCACTCAAGCACCCGAAGGATCACCAGGTGACGGCCTTGCCCGAGAGTCTCCGGCGCGCGGTGCGCGCGTTCGTTGTCGCGCGCGCGATCCGGTTGGTCAGGGGGCACGAGCGCGAGCACAACTCGATGCTCGTGAACGTGTCGCGATTCACGGAGGTGCAGCGCCAGGTGCGGCACCTGGTCCACAACCTTGTCGATGAGATCAGGGGGGCCACCCGCGTCAACGGGGAGTTGCCGCCGGAGGACGCGATGCGCGACGCGGAGATGGCGGCGTTACGCTCCGTGTTCGACACCGAGTACGCCGGTTGCGCGGAGGCTTGGGGAGACGTGCAGAAGAGGCTGTATGACAGCGTCAGTCCGGTGCGGGTGGTGGAGATCAACAACCGGTCGAGGGACACCCTGAACTACGGCGATCACAAGGAGCACGGACTGAACGTGATCGCGGTGGGAGGGTTCTCGCTCTCCCGGGGGCTGACCTTGGAGGGGCTGGTCGTCAGCTACTTCCTGCGCAACTCGATGATGTACGACACGCTCATGCAGATGGGCAGGTGGTTCGGCTACCGGAGGGGCTACGATGACCTGTGCCGGGTCTGGATGCTTGAGGAGGCGGCCGGCTGGTACACCCACATCGCCGACTCCATCGAGGAGTTGCGCGAGGACCTGAGAAGAATGGAGAGTCAAGGCAGCACGCCCAAGGACTTCGGTCTGCGGGTGCGGAGCCACCCGGACTCGCTCACGGTGACGGCCCGGAGCAAGATGGGCAGCGCCACGGAGATCAAGTGGATGGTCGGGCTGGCCAACCAGTTCATCGAGACCTGGCAGTTGGACCGCTCGGACGCGGTCGTGGCGAAGAACCTTGCGGCCGCCCAGGCGTTTGCGGAGGAGCTGATGAAGGACGGCAAGGAGCCGACCAAGACGGCCGACGGAGGCGGATGGCTTGCGGGATCGGTCCCGGTCAAGGCGGTGCTCCGCTTTCTGTCGGCGTTCAAGAACCATCCGGCCTCCATGCTCACCGACCCGGGCGCCGTGTGCCGCTACATCAAACAGCAGTGCGAGGACGGCCGGTTCGCGCTGTGGGACGTCCTGTTCCCCAGTGTCAGGCAAAGAGTGCCGGAACACTTGGTTGACCGCAGCTTGGGCTTCGATGTCTGTTGCCAGCGCCGGACGGCCGGGAAGGTGACCCCGGAAGTGGTGCACGTGACCAGCAGGCAGCGGGTCGCGTCTCGGGGTGTGGAGAAGACTGGCCTGACCCCGGCGCAGATACTGAGGGCGGAGGAGGAGTACCGGCAAGGAAGGACGGGTCCCCTGAACTTCCCCGACAGGATCTATCGGGGGGTGCGGGAAAGGCCGCTCCTCATCGTACACCTGCTGATGATCCAAGAGAAAGGCAAGAGGGATCTCGGACCCATGGTGGCGTGGAGTCTCAGTGTCCCGCAGGTCGAGGGGGTGGACAGGAAGGTGGAGTACGTCGTGAACACCACGTGGCTCCAGCAGGTCTACGACTACGCGGAGGAGGATGAGTCCGCGGGGGACGATGACTGAGGCGAACGATCCGTGGTCGGGGATCAACCCGCCCGACGAGACGGCCAACCTGAGCGCGAAGCGCATCGATGGGCGACTGCGATGGGACTACTTCTGGGCGGTGGACACGAAGGGCAACTGCCTGATGCTCATCCAGCACGGCAAGGAGCACCAGCCGCAGGGCCGCCTGCCCAAGCTGAACGGCCTTCAGGTCGAGGTCCTTGCCGGTGGCGACAGCCCCCGCGCACACCTCGCCATACGGCTTGAGGACAGGGCACAGCGCTCGCTGTTCCACCGCTTCTGTCGGAACCTCGTGGAGGCTGGCGAGAGGGCGGCGACAGAGCCGGAGGTGGTCGCCGCGGTGCTCAAGCACATCTGGCGCTGGCACCGGTTTCTCAAGAAGGGCGAGGACAAGCGTCTCAGCGCGGAGGAGCAAAAGGGGCTGATCGGGGAGCTTGGCGTGTTGCGCCGACACTTGGCGCCCGTCGTCGGCGCCTGGGGGGCGGTGAACGCGTGGACGGGTCCCCTGGGTCATCCCAAGGACTTCGAGATCGGCGGGGTCTGTGTCGAGGCGAAGGCCTGGCGGGGAGGCACCCGGGTGGTGATCGCGTCCGAGAGCCAGCTGGAGGTCGGGGAGGCGGAGCGCCTGTTCCTCCATGTGACCGAGCTGTCGGTCGCGAGCGAGGGCGTGCCGGGGGCGGTCACGGTGACGACCATGGCCGAGAAGGTCCGCGACGAGATCGGGAAGCAGGACGCCTCGGCGGTCGACCTGCTTGAGACGCGCCTCGCCGGCGCCGGCTTCGACTGGAAGACGGACTACACCGACAGGCACTGGCTGGTCGGGTCCGAGCACCTGTTCCGGGTCGGTGACGGCTTTCCGCGGATCGTCCCGGCGATGCTTCGGCCCGGGGTGGACCGGGTGCGCTACTCGATCGCGCTGGTCCACTGCGAGCCGTTCCGCGCCGATTTCGGGGAGCTGACGGAGTTGATCGGGAGGAGAGGCCGTGGAACAGGGGATTAGCGAGTTCGCGGAGGAGTTCTTCCTGGAGATTGTCAGCGAGGCCGACGCCTCGGAGCAGTTCAAGGAGGACCTGTTCTTCGAGAGGTTCTGCGGCCATCTCGTTGAGGCGGGGGAGATCGACAGCGCGGACCGGGCGGCGCACAAAGGCGCCCACCACCAAGGGATCAGGGTTGACGGTTACGGCGGCGACCCGGCGGACGGCGATGCGGGGACGCTGGCCCTCATCATCGCCGACTTCCAGCAGTCGGCCAAGCTTGGGCGCCTGACCGGCAGCGAGATGACCTCCATCTTCGGGCGGCTGCACCGGTTCCTGGTCCGGGCGCTGGATCCGCGCTGGCGCGAGAGCCTTGAGGAGACGAGCCAAGGGTTCGGGCTTGCGACCCTGATCGACCAGCGCTGGGAAGGTGTCCGCAAGGTGCGGTTCCTGCTGGTCAGCAACCGCGAGCTCAGCGAGCGTGTCGGCGAGATCGCTGGCGAGAAGGTCGATGGCCGGCCGATAACGCACAGCGTGTGGGACATGCGGCGCCTACACCAGTTCGTGGCGAGCACCAAGGGCCGCGAGGACATCGAGGTGGACCTGGAGCGGGACTTCGGCGGCGCCCTTCCAGCGTTGCCGGCCCACGTTACCGGGGCGGACTACAAGGCCTACCTTGTCGTCGTGCCCGGGGAGGTGCTCGCCAAGATATACGACCGGTGGACCACGCGCCTCCTGGAGCAGAACGTCCGGGTGTTCCTGCAGGCGCGCGGCAACGTGAACAAGGGGATCAAGCGGACGCTTGAGACCGATCCCTCCATGTTCTTCGCGTACAACAACGGGATCACCGCGACCGCGGAGGGTGTCGAGTTCGCCGAGGGCGGGGAGGGAACGCTCCTGAGCTCCGTCAAGAACCTTCAGATTGTCAACGGGGGGCAGACCACCGCCTCCATCCACATCGCCCACGGGGACAGGAAGGTCGACCTGTCCCGGACGTTCGTGCAGATGAAGCTCTCGGTGATCGACCCGAAGCGGGTGGAGGAGGTCGTCCCCAAGATATCGGAGTACGCCAACAGCCAGAACCGCATCAACGCCGCGGACTTCTTTGCCAACCACCAGTTCCACGTCAGGCTGGAGGAGTTCTCCCGGCGCATCTTCGCCCCCGCGCCCGAGGGCGCCGTCCGCGCCTCGAAGTGGTTCTACGAGCGCGCTCGCGGGCAGTACGCCGACGGCCGCGCCGGGCGGACGGTGACACTGCGGAAGAAGTTCGACCTGGAGTATCCGCGCGCGCAGATGTTCACCAAGACGGACCTGGCCAAGTACGTGAGCGTGTGGGAAGGGCTTCCCCACCAAGTGAGCCTGGGTGCGCAGAAGAACTTCGCCCTGTTCGCGAAGAAGACCGGGGAGGCGTGGGAAAGGAACGCGGACGACTTCAACGAGGCGTGGTTCCGCGAGGTCGTCGCGAAGGCGATCGTGTTCAAGGGCATGGAGAGGTTGGTTCCCCGGCAGGGGTGGTACCAAGGCGGGTACCGCGCCAACATCGTTGCCTACGCGATCGCGAAGCTTGCGCACGACGTCAGCGAGAGGAAGCGGGCGGTTGACTTCGAGAGAATCTGGCGGGCGCAGGTCTTGCCGGCCCCGATGGAGGAGGCCCTGTTGCTGGCGGCGCAAGCGGCGCACGGGGTGCTGACCGATCCTCCTTCCTCGGTCAGCAACGTGACAGAGTGGGCCAAGCGGCAACCCTGTTGGGTGAGAGTGCGCGAGCTGGAGATCGACTGGCCGAAGGAGTTCATCGACGGGCTGGTCTCGGAGGAGGACAGGCGGGCGGCGAGCCGTGGCGCCCGCAAGGACCAGAGGGAACTGAACGGCATCCAGGCGCAGATGGAGGTGGTGCAACATGGCTCCGACTTCTGGCGGGATGTCCTTGCGTGGGGCAACGAGCGCGGGCTGCTGTCCTCAAAGGAAGTGGGGGTGATCAAGGCCGCGACCAAGCTCCCGGGGAGGGCCCCGTCGGAGAAACAGTGCATCGTGGCGATCAGGACGCTGGACCGGTTGCGGGAGGAGGGGTACGGCACCACGCCGTCATAGCCCTGTCCCGCGCCTACGAGTGCCGGGGCGGGTGCCTTGAGATCCGGTCGATCTCGTCGACCAGGGCGCCTGTCCGGAAGTGGGTGTGCCGCTTGAGCGTCTGCGGGGACGAGTGCCCGGTGATCGCGGGGCGATGCGCATGATGCCCCCCTTCGTGCGCGCCGACTGGCGGCTTCGTGACGGAGGTCGCGGAACCGCAGGTTGTCGCCGCCGATGCGCGTGTGTAGGT
>CAZZIL010000257.1:0-9369 GCA_964654265.1 uncultured Gammaproteobacteria bacterium
CGCTCACCGGGAGCAACGCGAAGGGTGAGCAAAACTTGGCAAAACGGAACCACAGCCCTGTCGAAACGCAGCTGGGACGCCGGCGAATCGGAAACAGGAGGCTGGCGAAATGCCAACCACCCGCACCTTCCCGACCGAGACTGCTGGTGTCGACCTCGGTTCCCGAAGACCGGGCACCCTCCTCGGTCCAGGCGACACGACCGGTGTCCCGTGGGCCAGTGTCGGTCGCGAGTGCCTGTGAGTCGCTCACCGGGAGCAACGCGAAGGGTGAGCAAAACTTGGCAAAACGGAACCACAGCCCTGTCGAAACGCAGCTGGGACGCTGGCGAACCGGAAACAGGCGGCTGGCGAAATGCCAACCAGCCCCCTCTTCCCGACCGAGGCTACCGGTGTCGACCTCGGATCCCGAAGACCGAACACCCTCCTTGGTCCAGGCGACACGGCCGGTGTCCCGTGGACCAGTGTCGGTCGCGGGTGCCTGTGGGGCGGCCTATCGAGGGTAGCGCCGTGATCAGGCAGGGCTGCGCAAAACGCAATCACAGCCCTGTCGAATCGCAGCTGGGACGCTAGCGAACCGGAAACAGGCGGCTGGCGAAATGCCAACCAGCCCCCTTCTCCCGACCGAGTCTGCCGGTGTCGACCTCGGTTCCCGAAGACCGGGCACCCGCCTCGGTCTAGGCGACATGGCCGGTGCCCCGTGGGCCAGTGTCGGTCGCGGGTGCCTGTGGGTCGCCCACCAAGAGCAACGCGAAGGGTGGACAGAAGTTGGCAAAACGCAACCACAGCCCTGTCGAAACGCAGCTGGAACGCTGGCGAAATGCAAACCAACCACCTCTTCCCGACCGAGACTGCCGGTGTCGACATCGGATCCCGAAGACCGGGCACCCGCCTCAGCTTTGGCGACATGAGCGGTGGGGACAGTGCTGGTTGCGACCCCTGTGGGTCGCCCACCGAGGAGGCTCTGTACTGCAAGTCTGTGGGCGGATCTCATAACCGATTGAGTTCATAGGAGAAGCGGCGAAGCAAACCGATCATCCTCGGTGGGTGCCCCAAGTGGGTGCATTGACGGGGGTGCAACGCCGCAGTGCTACCTCCCTGTAGGGTTCCGCCCACAGACTTGTAGTACAGAGCCACCGAGGATAGCACCGTGATCAGGCAGGGCTGAGCAAAACGAAATCACAGCCCTGTCGAATCGCAGCTGGACGACTGACGAAATGCCAATCAACCCTCCCTCCCGACCGAGACTGCTTGTGTAGACCTCGGTTCCCGAAGGCCGTGCACTCCTTGACGACAGGGACAGGCCAACGGGCCGGGCGGGTGCAGGATCGCCCACCGAAGGCAACGCCGCGAGCAACCAAGGCTGAGCAAAACGCAACCACAGTCCTGTCGAATCGCAGCTGGGACGCTGGCGAACCGGAAGCAGGCGGCTGGCGAAATGCCAATCAGTCGCCTCTTCCCGGCCGAGACTGCCGGTGTCGACCTCGGATCCCGAAGACCGGACACCCGCCTCGGCCTTGGCGACGCGGGCGTACCCGGCGGATTGGTCGCGGGTAGGAACCGCCCACCGAGGGCGACGCTGCGACCAACCAGAGCTTGGCAAAACGCAACCACAGTCCTGGCGAATCGCAGCTGGGATGCTGGCGAACCGGAAACAGGAGGCTGGCGAAATACCAACCAAACCCCTTCTCCCGACCGAATCTGCCGGTGTCGACCTCGGATCCCGATGCCATGTGTCCGCCTCGGTCTTGGCAACACGGGAGTACCCGGCGGATTGGTCGCGGGTGGGGATCGCCCACCGAGAGCGACACTACGACCAACCAGAGCTTGGCAAAACGCAACCACAGCCCTGTCGAATCGCAGCTGGGACGCTGGCGAACCGGAAACCGGCGACTGGCGAAATGCCAACCAGCCCCCTGCTCCCGACCGGGATTGCCGGTGCCGACCTCGGATCCCGAAGGCCGCGCACCCGCCTCGGCCTTGGCGACACGGGCGTGCCCGGCGGATTGGCCGCGAGTGGCGGATCACCCACCGAGGGCGCCACTGTGACCAACCAGAGCCTGGCAAAACGCAACCACAGTCCTGGCGAATCGCAACTGGGATGCTGGCGAACAGGGAACAGGCGGCTGGCGAAATGCCAACCAACCCTCTCCTCCCGACCGAGCCTGCCAGCGCCGACCTCCGATCCCGAAGGTCGCTCATCGTCTCGACCTTGGCGGCACGGGCGGTGTCTCGTGACCGTCCCGGCCGCGGGAGGTGGCCTGTCCACCGGGGGCAGCACCGCGACCAGCCAAGGCTGGCAAAACGCAACCACAGCCCTGTCGATCCCGAGACCGAACGCCGGCGAACCGCAATCGTCCGCCCGGCGAAATCACCGCACGGGCAGAACCGTCGCCGCCCTTCCCCCTTGGCCGGGGCTGCCGGCGCCGGCCTGTCCCCGAGGGCGGGCGGTGTGACGGGGGTGATCTGCTCCCGTGCCCGCGGCGCGTGCGCATTGGGGAGACGCGCTGCCGGATCGGTCGCGTTCGCCGTCGGGTCGCCTTCCCCTATAATGCGCGCCCATGGGCGCACTGGGAGAGAGGCTCGATGGGTTTCCCGCGTTTTCGCTTGGGCATTTCCCGACGCCGCTGGAGCCGATGGGGCGCATGCGCGGCGCGCTCGGCGGCGGGCCGCGGCTGTTCATCAAGCGCGACGACTGCACGGGTCTTGCCACCGGGGGGAACAAGACCCGGAAGCTGGAGTTCTTGGTGGCCGACGCGGTCGGCGCGGGCGCGGAGCTGGTGGTGACCCAAGGCGCGGTCCAGTCGAACCACGTGCGCCAGGCGGCGGCGGCGGCGGCCAAGGCCGGGTTGGGGTGCGTCGCGCTGCTGGAGCGTCGCGTCGACGGGCGGGACCCCTCTTACGAGGCCACGGGCAACGTCCTGCTCGACGAGGTCCTGGGGGCGCGGGTCGAGTTCCTTCCCGGCGGGACCGACATGAACGCCGCCGCGCGCGAGCGCGCCCGGTCGCTGACCGACGGCGGGACGAAGGCCCACTTCATTCCCGGCGGCGGCTCCAACGAGGTCGGCGCGCTCGGCTACATGCGTTGCGCCGACGAGCTTGCCGGGCAGTGCGCGCAGCTGGGGATCGGCCCCGACTGGGTCGTCCACGCGACCGGCAGCGCCGGGACCCAGGCGGGCCTCGTCGCCGGGATGGTTGCGCTCGGCAGCCAGGCACGCGTCCTCGGCGCGTCGGTGCGCCACCCCCGGGAGGTCCAGCAGGCGGTCGTCGCGGATCTCGCCAACCGCACCCTGTCTCACGCAGGCTTCGGGGAGCGCGTCGCCCCCGGCGACATTTTGGTCGACGACGGGTTCGTGGGCCCCGGCTACGGCGTGCCGACCGAGGCGACGCTGGAGGCCATCCGGTTGCTCGCCCGGCACGAGGGGATCCTGCTGGACCCGGTCTATTCCGGGAAGGCGTTCGCCTGCCTGGTCTCGCGCATCCGCGCGGGGGCGTTCCGCGAGGACGAGACCGTGGTGTTCGTCCACACCGGCGGGGCGGCGTCCCTGTTCGCCTACGGGGCCGACCTCGCCGGGTAGGCGCGCGCGGGCGGCGCCCCTTGGGGCCGCCGGATGTGCAATAATGGGGGAGTCCGCCGCCCGGCGGGCGAGGGAGGCTGGCCGGGGCGTGGCGGTCGCGAACAGGAGGGCGCACTGATGGAGGCACACCAGGCGGAGATTGCGGCGGCGGTCCGGCCGCGGTTCGAGACCCCGTACGAGCGCAGCGGGGTGCTGGTCCCCGGCCTGCCGGTGCTCGCGCCGGGGGTGGAGCGCCACCCGATCGCGGGTGGCGGGTCGTGCACCGTGCCGATCCGCAAGGGCGACGAGATCTGCGTGCTGGACATCGAGGGGCTGCAGCCGGTCGAGATCGCGTTCTTCGCGGCGGACGGTCGCTCGGACGCGGCGATGATCGGCGCCCGCGGCGGCGCCAAGGCCGGGGGGCTGGTCCGCTCGATGCTGGAGGGCGACCCCTCCGGGCAGCGGACCCTCAGCGCGCTCGGCGACGCCGGCTGCGACCTCGGCCGCGCGGACGTGGTGCGCGCGTTCGCGCACGGCTCCCGCCCGGGTGACATGGAGACGTTCCACGCCGAGCGCGACGGGATCCTGGTCGTCGGCACGCCCGCGAAGCCGATGGAGCCCCACGAGCAGGACGTCCCGACCGAGGTGGCGCTCTACGTCCGCCGCGCCGCGCCGCTCCCCGGACCGGAGCCGCTGCGGCCGCCGGCGCCGCTCGCGGACCCGCTGGAGGACCTGAACGTGCTGCCCGGCCACGCGAAGGCCTACGTGGTGCGCGCCGGCGAGCACATCCAGGTGCTCGACATCCAGGGGCGGCAGTGCTCCGACTTCCAGGCGCTCCCGCTGCGCGCCCTGGAGCGCGGCGTCGAGCGGGAGATCAGCACCACCGCGACGCGCTCGCTCACCGGGTCGCTCTACCCGGTGCCGGGGCTGCTCGGCAAGTTCTTCAGCGAGGACCTGGAGCCGCTCGTCGAGGTGGTCCAGGACACCTGCGGCCGGCACGACACCTTCGGCCTCGCCTGCACCGCGCGCTACTACGAGGACAAGGGGTACCCCGGCCACGTCAGCTGCACCGAAAACATCAACGCGAGCCTGGCGCCCCACGGCGTCGGCGCCCGCGGCGGCTGGCCCGCCATCAACTTCTTCTTCAACACCTCGCTCGACGACCGCCACGCGATCGGGCTCGACGACCCGTGGACGCGGCCGGGGGACTACGTCCTGATGCGCGCGCTCACCGACTTGGTGTGCGTCTCGACGTCGTGCCCAAGCGACATCGACGCGACCAACGGCTGGAACCCCACCGACATCCAGGTGCGCGTCTACGGCAAGGAGCGCGCCTTCAGGCGCTCCGTCGGATGGAGAAAGACACCCGGAGACCACATGAGACAGACCCGCGAGACCGGATTCCACCGGCGCTTCGCGCGCCACACCCGCGACTTTGTCGAGACCAACGGCTACTGGCTCCCGCGCGTGACGACGGACCACGGAACGGTCGCGGAGTACTGGGCGTGCCGGGAGAAGGCCGCCGTCATGGACCTGTCGTCGCTGCGCAAGTGCGAGGTCATCGGCCCGGACGCCGAGCGGCTGATGCACACGTGCGTGACGCGCGACATGCGGCGGCTGTCGGTCGGGCAGGTGGTGTACACCGCGATGTGCTACCGGCACGGCGGGATGGTCGACGACGGCACGGTGTTCCGGCTCGGCGACAGCAACTTCCGCTGGATCGGCGGCGCCGACGCCGGCGTGGAGTGGCTGCGCGAGCAGGCGCGCGGGCTCGGCCTCGACGTGTGGGTGCGCGAGTCGACCCCCCAGCTGTGCAACATCGCCGTGCAGGGGCGGCTGGCGCGCGAGATCCTCGCCGCGGAGCTGTGGACGCCGCCCGCGCAGCCGACCGTCGACGAGCTGGGATGGTTCCGCTTCACCGTCGCGCGCCTCGGCGACTACCACGGGCCCGCGTGCGTGCTGAGCCGCACCGGGTTCACCGGCGAGCTCGGCTACGAGCTGTTCTGCCACCCCAAGGACGCGGAACGGTTCTTCGACGCCGTCTGGGAGCGGGGCGCCCCGATGGGGATGCTCCCCCTCGGCATGGACGCGCTGGAGACGCTCAGGGTCGAGGCCGGGCTCGCGCTCGCCGGGCGCGAGTTCTGCGACCAGACGGACCCGTTCGAGGCCGGCATCGGCTTCACGGTGCCGGCCGCCAAGCAGGGCGACTTCATCGGGCGCGAGGCCCTCGAGGAGCGGCGCGCCCACCCGCGGCGCCGGCTGGTCGGCCTCGAGGTCGGCTGCGAGACCGTCCCCGCCCCGGGGTCGTGCGTCCACGTCGGGCGCGCACAGGTCGGCGAGGTCACGTCCGCCGTGCGCTCCCCCGTCCTGGGCAAGGTCGTCGCGCTCGCCCGGATCGACGTCGCCCACGCCGGCGAGGAGGCGGGCATCGAGATCGGGCAGCTCGACGGCCACCAGAAACGCCTGCCGGCGCGCCTCACCCCGTTCCCGCACTTCGACCCGGGCAAGCGGCGGGTGCGCGGCGACTACGCGTGAGCGCGCAACCGGCCGCGCGTTGCGTATAATCCCCGCTTTCCGCACACACAAGAGGGAGGAGAGAAATGAGCAGGATCCCAACCGGATTTGCCGCGGCGTGCGCGCTGGCGCTGGCCGCGAGCCCCGCGGGCGCGGCGGAGCGCGTCGCCATCGGGGTCCCGTCCTGGACGGGCGCGCAGGCGATCGCGAACCTGATCGCGGCGGTGGTCGAGGAGCGCATCGGCGGCGTGGCCGAGATGGTGCCCGGCAACAACGCGGCGATCTTCCAGGCGATGGACCAAGGCAAGGGCGACATCGATGTCCACCCGGACGTCTGGCTGCCGAACCAGGAGTCGTTCACCAACAAGTACGTGAAGGAGGCCGGCTCCGTGTCGCTCAGCGACAACCACTACGTCGGCAACCAGGGGTTCTGCGTGACGCAGAAGTTCGCCGAGGAGAACAGCATCACGGACATCGCCGACCTCGGGCGCCCGGACGTCGCCAGGAAGATGGACTCCGACGGGAACGGCAAGGGCGAGATGTGGATCGGCGCGCCCGGCTGGGCGTCCGCCAACGTCAACGAGGTCAAGGTGCGCGACTACCGGCTGCTCGACTTCATCGACCCCATCCGCGCGGAGGAGAGCGTGAAGACGGCGCGGATCAAGGACTCGATCTCCAAGGACGAGGGCTACGCGTTCTACTGCTACGAGCCGCACGCGATCTGGTCCATGTTCGACGTGGTGATGCTCAGCGAGCCGACGTACGACCCGGCGAACTACCGGATGCTGCAGCCGTCGGACTCGGCCGACTGGTACGACGAGTCCTACGTCGCCACCAAGGACGCGTTCAAGCAGGTGCAGGTCGCCTACTCGAACTCCCTGAAGGAGCGGTCGCCCGCCATCGCGGAGTTCCTCGCCAACATGAGCCTGGACGCCAAGGACGTCAGCTGGTTCGCGTTCCAGATCGCCGGCAACGGGCGCGAGCCGCGCGAAGTGGCGAACGAGTGGATCTCGCAGAACTCGGACCGCGTGGACGGCTGGCTCGGCCTGTAGCGCCGACCGGGGCCGCGTGATGGCGGCGGCCCCCGGGAGCGGCGGGGCGCAGGACGACGCGATCGTCCTGCGCAACGTCTGGAAGGTGTTCGGCGAGAACGCCGCGGCGGCCATGGCCGCCATCGAGGCGCGAGGCCTCGGCAAGCAGGAGGTGCTGGAGGAGTTCGACGCGGTCGTCGGCGTCGCCGACGTCTCGCTCCAGGTGCGCCGCGGCGAGATCTTCTGCGTCATGGGACTGTCGGGGAGCGGCAAGTCCACGCTGGTCCGGCACATCAACCGGCTGCTGGAGCCGTCGGCCGGGCAGGTCACCGTCGACGGCCAGGACGTGCTCGCGCTCACGCCAAGGGAACTCGCCGAGTACCGCAACCGCAAGATCGGCATGGTGTTCCAGAACTTCGCGCTGCTCCCGCACCGCTCCGTGCTCGACAACATCGCGATGCCGCTCGACATCCGCGCCGTGAACAAGAACCGCCGCCTCGAGAAGGCCGCCGAGATGCTCTCGCTCGTCGAGCTCGACGGGTGGGGCAACAAGTACGCGCACGAGCTCTCCGGCGGCATGCAGCAGCGCGTCGGCCTCGCGCGCGCGCTCGCCGCCGACCCCGACGTGCTCCTCATGGACGAGCCGTTCAGCGCGCTCGACCCGCTGATCCGCCGCCAGCTCCAGGACGAGTTCATCCGGCTGTCCGAGATGATGCACAAGACCACCGTGTTCATCACGCACGACCTCGACGAGGCCGTCCGCGTCGGCGAGCGCATCGCCATCATGCGCGACGGCCGCATCGTCCAGGTCGGCCGCCCCGAGGAGATCATGGCCGCCCCGGCCGACGACTACGTCGCCGACTTCGTCGCCGGACTCTCCCCGCTGAAGCTGGAGAAGGGCCGCGCCCGGCCGGGCGCCGGCGCCGACACCCCCCCGGAAACCGCCGCCGCCTGACCTTGGCCGCCGGGACCGACACGAGGCCGGGGGGCGTCGAGGACCGGCTCAAGGAGCGCGACGAGCTCGTCGGCAGGTTCACCGTCACCGGCGGGGACTACTACCGGCGGCAGTTCCGCCTGATCGGCGGGCACTCCGGCTACCGCCCCAGCTTCAACCCGTGGGCGTTCGTGCTCGGCCCGGTCTGGTACGGCTCCAGGAGCATCTGGGGATGCTCGCTGGCGTTCCTCATCCTCGAGACCTTCGGGATCGTCCAGCTCGTCCGCGGCGCCTTCGGCGACCTCGCCGCCGAGGCGCGCGAGCGCATCGCGCAGGTCGAGGGGACACTCGAGCTGCGGCGACAGCAGCTCGCCGCCGCGATCGAGGAGGGGTCCGACAAGGCCGACGCCTACCGCCGAACCGTCGAGTCGCTGGAGGCCAACATCGGCGAGATCCGGCTGGAGGCCGCGCACGCCGAGCAGGAGGGGGGCTGGATCGCCCTCGGCGGGCTGCTCGTTGTGCTCGCCGCCAAAACCTGGCAGGCGTGCATCGCCAACGCCACGCTGGAGCGCCGCTTCTCCGCCTGGCTGTCGAACCCGGCGCTGTCCCGGGGGATGCGCCCCCGGCACTTCCTCCTCGCCGCCGGGTTCTACCTGCTGATCACCGCCGCCACCGCCGCGCACTACAGCTTCCCAACAATGGCGGCCGCGATGGCGTCGTTCCCCACCGAGCAGTTCGTCCGCCTCAACGCCATCGAGTGGGTCGAGTGGCTGTTCAACGCCGCCGTCACCCACGGCGAGGCCCTGTTCGACTCGATCACCCTCGCCATCCGGCTCGTGCTCGACTTCCTCGAGCTGGTGTTTGTCGGGACGCCGTGGTTTGTGGTGATGAGTTTCATCGTGCTGATGACGGGGCTGTCGGCGGGGCCGCGGGCCGCGATCTACTCGGGGGCGTTCCTTGTCTACATCGGCGTGCTCGGCTTCTGGGTGAAGGCGATGACGACGCTCGCGCTGCTGGGCACGGCGGCGTGCCTGTCGATCGCGATCGGCATCCCGCTCGGGATGTACTGCGCGCGTCGCGAGCGCTTCTACAACTTCATCCGGCCGATCATGGACTTCATGCAGACGATGCCGGCGTTCGTGTTCATGATCCCGGTGATCGCCTTCTTCGGCACCGGCAAGCCGGCGGCGGTCGTCACCACGATGATCTTCGGCGGCACCCCGGTGGTGCGGCTGACCGTGCTGGGCCTGCGCGGCGTCCCCGGGCACGTGCGCGAGGCGGCGATCTCCTTCGGGGCGAGCAAGTGGTACCTGCTGACGCGCGTCGACCTGCCGCT